>CAIOIA010000014.1 GCA_903858295.1 uncultured Candidatus Peregrinibacteria bacterium
AGAGTGGTGGTGATGATGCCGTGGAGGGCGGGACTAGCTTTTGGGTACAGCTATAAGTGCGCCGGGGTGAGTAGGTTTTATCATGTCAGCTCGAAGAGAGATGAGGAGACTCTCGAGACTATTGTCGATCACGAGTCAGGACTGGTGGAGCCTGGAGATACCGTCATAGTGGCCGACCCTATGCTCGCTACCGGAAATACGGCTGTCGATGCCATAGAGAGATTACTGAGAAAAGGTGTGTTGCCTGAGCATATTATTATAAATGCTGTGGTGGCGGCTCCTGTCGGAGTGGACACAGTGAAGAAATATCCTGGAATTAGAGTGGTTGTCGGAGCACTGGATAAAGAGCTTGATCATCGAGGATATATTGTGGACGGGCTTGGAGATTTCGGGGATAAATATTGTCATGGACTGAGTCGGGAAGATGTCCATAGAATTGCTGATGCATTGAATTTCAAGATGCATGATCGACTACAATTGTTTAAAAGATTTGGAATGAGCAAACCGTCATTGAGAGAGATGGGCTGGCTTAATTCTTAATCTTGGCTATGCGGCCTTTGGCTTGTTTGATCAATTCATCCATTAATTTCTGAGTAATAAGTGGGCCTTCAGAATTGCTACGTGAGTCTGTGCTGGTAGATAGAGCATGAAGAGATACTACGTCGCCATTGTAGTCCACTATCGGGCCACCGGAATTACCACCTTGATTAGAAAAATCGAAATTCAAGGAAGTCCAGACTCCCTGGCGAACCTGACCTTTGTCTATTTTCCAAATTTGTGGGGAATCATAGCCGGCAAAATGGGCAGTATAATAATTGCCCGGGACTATCAGACCGCTTCGGACCTTGAGAATGTTATTAGCTGGTAACGTTTGATTGTTTAGCACTATCACCGCGAGATCAGTATTGTCTTCTTTCGGGAAGTAAGCGATGCTGTAGTCTCGAGAAGTTTTCGGGGCATAGTAAGGCACTGTCTCAGCGCGTTGTCCTCCGTTCGCGACAATTCTACTTACTCCTGTAAGAAGTCTCTCACGACCGTTGTCCGTGACACAATGACGAGCTGTCCCGATCACATTTGCACCCGCTATCCAGCCGCTGCACCAGCTCCGAGAACCATTCCATGCAGCTGTGGTCGTCTCAATTTTCAACATACCGTGCTCTAGCTTCAGACCAAACCCGAGATCTTTGTGATGATCTGGATTCGCTTTATGAGCAGCTTCTTCCGCTCTGAGTCCTTCAAGCTTTCTCAAGAAATCTTTGTAATCAGTTAGTTTGGATTTGGCTCTTACGAAAGCTTCACTTACCGTCTTTACATCATATTCAAGCTGCTCCTTCATAATAAATCTGCGGGCCCTAAATCCTGATGTCTTGCTATTTGGATAGACAGGCTGTGCGTTATTATTGATAAAGACTAGTCTGTGAATTGATTTAATTGACTTATCTTTACCGCCTGGAAGCTCCTCGAATTCTATAATCATGGTGTCCGAGGTGGAGTTTTTCTGAACCAATAAAGTGTTGTTTCTGACACCTATAAACCCTCCGGACTTCAGATCAAGTCTATCGAAAACAACCTCAACTTCTTCTTCGGCTTGAGCGTTTAGTGGAATCGACGGTACTGATGACGCGTCTTCCGGTTTTCCTATTTTTCGTAATAGTCGAAACTTATAGGATCTTATATTTGGAACAAAATTTGGCTTAACCGGTTGATCGACTTCCTTCCTGAGCCCAGTGATGAAGTCTTCTAAAGCATTTGTTAATTTGAAAGTATTTTCCGCCTTCTCTACATCAGATCTATATGTGAGCATTTTGGCCCTTGCTACAGCTATTTCCAAACCTAATTTCTGTTCATCAAATTTGATTTTGTCCTTAATTGAATATTTTCGCGCCGCCACTGGCGTACTGAAGTACAGCCCCTCGTCAATTCTGATTAAAATACTGATGTCTTTGATATGGGTTGCGCCATTTGCACCTTGCTGGAATTCAATCATTAACTGGTCTTGATGACAGCGAGTCTTCTTATCTTTATCAATGTCACGCTTTTTCTGACAGCTGATTTGAAGTGGTCCATAGAAAGGCGAAGTAGGCTCATATATCCAGGTGTTATCGTTCAGAGCATACATCCCACTCCCTAAGACCTGATCTTCATACTTATCCAGAACAATATCCGTCCCTGACTCAACGGATGAATCGACTGTGACGGGTGGGGAAATTACCAATTCATTTAAATGTCCTCTAAAACCATGGTAGACCCCTTCCAGACTCCCTGGCTTATCCAATAATCTGAATTTTAGTGTATCAATCTTGGCGTTGCTAGAACCGTTTGAAAACCTATCAATTTCAAAATCGATACTCTTACCAAATGCTTGCAAAGGCCCGAATATATGTCTGTCCGGGTCGTTTTGAAGGTTTTTTATCAAATCAGCTGTACCATCTACCGTAGCCCGCTCGTCAGTATATTCACAAATTTTGCTGGCTCCAGAGACTGCGGCCCCGACAGAGCCCATAAGTGCAGAGACAAGCAATGGCGTCTTCAGTCGACTTGAGAAACTGCGTCTCGGAACTGGTTGTGGTGAATTTATAGTGTTTTGATTCATGTGTGGAATTCTTTTGAATTATTGTTTAGGACGATGCAAACAGCGAAGTTAGCTTTGATAGAGAGCCGAAACTAATCATTGGCCTCGTCTCTTTGGGCGGGGCTGAATTTACCGAAATCGTATTTAAAACTGACGTCGCGCAAGTCACCAAAGCGATAGTGATATTGACCAAGCAGGGCTTTGACCAAGGTTTTTAATCTGCCCTCATCTTCCACTCGGCGCGCGCTGAAAGTAATATCGACAGAATTCAGCATACGATAAACACCGAGACGAGCCGCTCTCCTGACATAATCCAGGTCTTCACCGAAACGCAATTGCTGGTCGAAACCGCCGAGGGCCTCGTGAAGTGCTTTAGTTGAAGCCATGCCAGCGCCAAGAACAAGAGGGTGTGGGCTGTTCTGAGTAAACGAAGCATATCTGCGTACCAGATGAACAGCCAGTCGATCGAACCAATGGACAGAATCTACGAAGGCATAACAACCAGCGGCATCGAGCTTTCGCTGTTTGAGCTCTCCGAGAGCACTGGATACAAAATCTTCTGAAACTCTGGTATCGGCATCAAGAAAAATCAACCGCTCTCCCTCGGCATGCCTTACGCCATTATTTCTGGCCAGGGAGACGCCGCGCTCTGGGGCCGTGACAAATTTTAGATTGAGTTGAGCGGCGTAGCGCTGAGCAAATTCGGCGGCGACTTGAGCGGTGCGGTCGGTACTGCCGCTATCGGAAACAACTATTTCTACTCTGGTGGGGTCGAGTTTGTTCATAGCAAGGTCACCAAGTATGTGTGGAAGGTATTGCTCTTCGTTAAGCGTAGGAATAATGATACTGGTGGATTTGTTCATCGTTTTATTTAATGAAGATTCCTATCTTAACATAAGTTTGCGAAAAGTCAATATGAGTTTTAAAGCATATCTTGGAGTCTGAATTCGTTAAACCATTAGCGCGCTGCGCCAAGCCGAGACTACATGGGGCTACCCGAAATAGACTTCCTGGAGCTTGCGGTCCTGGGCTACGTCGGCGGGCTTGCCTTCCATGTAGACGCGGCCTTCGACTATGACGATGACGCGGTCGACCAGCTCGAAGAGGAATTTTAGATCGTGCTCGATGATTAGTATGCTGCGTTTCTGCTCTTGTAGAAGGCTGCGAATGGTCTTGGCCAATGTCTTCTTCATGGCTGGGGCTACTCCCGCGGTGGGCTCGTCGATGAGCAGGAGAGATCCATCAGTAAGGCCGAGGCGTGCGAGCTCAAGTAGTCGAAGTTGACCGCCGGAGAGAACTCCTGCGAGAGACTTCTTGTGCGCAGTGAGACCTACCTCCTCGAGAGAATGGTCGATGATCTCGGCGGTTTTCTTGAGATATTTTCTGGAGAATTGCCACCACCATGGGTATTTCTTGACCTGCTCTATGGCGATGATGAGATTCTCTTCCACGGTCATGTCACGGAAAACTCCGGCTGACTGGAAGCTGCGACCAATGCCCTGCGACGCGCGCTGGAATGCACTGCTACGCGTGACATCCTGATCCTGAAAAAGTATTGAACCTTCGGATGGCTTGGCGAAGCCGGATATAGCATTCAGCAAAGTAGTCTTACCAGAACCGTTTGGCCCGATGATGCCGACTATTTCTCCCGGACTGAGTGATAGAGAGATGTCGTGGAGAATTGGAGTTTTGCCGAATTTCACATGAATATTTTCTAACTTAAGCATCAAGTTGAACGATTAGAAATTGAAAGTTTTGGTAATAATTTCCCGATGATGACCATGAGAAAAATTGAATAAAGTAACACTCTCGCATATCCCATGATAGCTGTGGGGAGATTGAAGAAACGCAATACTTCCGGGAAAACTGCGACGAAGAAAGTAGCAGCGGCGAGGGAAGAAACGCGTGGGTTGAGAGCGAGTACACCGATGGTAACTATCTCGATGAGGTAGGGGATACCGGCGATAGATGGATCGACAAATTGAATGCGCCAAGCCATGAGAATTCCGACCACTCCGTATACGAAGCTGGCTGCGATGATAAGCAGCTGACCTATCCTAGAGCTGGAGTGACCCAGGGCTTGAAGCACTATTTCATTCTGCTTATATGCGCGTACGAGGCGGCCGTATCTGGTCTGCAGAAATATCCATTCGAGTAGGAAAAATACTGCAACTGCCAAGACGTATATGATAACCAGTGATGGTAATGAAGAAAATAATTCCGGCCTTCTGATGCCGCTGATGCCGAGAATTCCGTTGGTAACGCTATCCCAGGATTGTAGTAATGACTCGCAGGCGAGAAGGGAAGCGAGACCGAGTACAGCGAAACTGTCCGGAGAGACTTTCACGAAGAGATATGCGAAGATTATCCCGACTGCGATGGCCGCGATGATAGCGAAGATGAATGCAATTTCCGGAGGGACTCCTGCTCTCTGGGCGATTGCCAGAGCGTATACGCTGATTTTCATAACCACCGGGATGCCGAGGAAGAATATTCCAGCAAGCGAGAAGACTCCATGAAGACCTACGCCTGCGAGAGCATCACTACAGAAACCCGCAATGACAGTGAGGAAATATCCCATCAGTTATTTCTGTTTAATGAATGGAAAAGTCCGCGTGGTCGTATCATCAGAAGGCAGAGTGCAAGCAGAAAAACTATTACCATTTTCCAGCTTACCGATATGGTGAGGCCTCCGATTTGAAGTGAGACAATTAATTCCGGAAGAAGTACCAGTATAAATGTAGCGACGGCAGTGCCGCGAAAATCTGTCACTCCTCCTACCATGAGTGCTATGAAAGCTGTGATAATCGGGAGAAGTCCTGATGTGGGCGTGACGGCATTATTCAGACCGCTAAGCATGCCTACAATTCCTACTAATATGCCGGCTACTACGAAGACGAGACGACGAATATGTTGCGTGTTGATGCCCATAATCGTAGCGCATTCGCGATGCTGGGATATAGCGCGGACCAGTCGGCCCAATGGCAGGAGATGCAAGGCTATATATGTGAGTAGTGCGACGAATAAGCCGATAGCTATAGTCCATAATCCGACCTGAGTGAGATGAAGACCGGCTAGCTGATATACAGGCAGGACTTCAGGAACTAGGAAACGCCCCTCCGGTCCGTAAGCGATGCCAATAATGGATTCCAGACAGACGCCGAGAGTGAGGCTGACCAGTAGCGCGAGTAAATCCTGCGAATGGTCTATGTATTTCCTCAGTACGAAGAAAGAGAGATAGGATAGTAGGCCTGAGACCGCCATGCCGATGATGAAAGATAGCCATGGCGCGCCGGTGAGGGACTGTGCGGAGAGGAAGGCATACGCGGACGCGGTGGCGATGGCGCCGAGGGCGATGTGCTGGAAGCGCGCCACAGCGTAGACCAGATACAGTCCTGCTGCGAGCAGCAGGACTTGAGTCGAGGTCACGAGACTGTTGAGTAAGATTTGGAATACAAACATATTTAGTTGCTTAATACTGACTTACCTCCGGTGATTACGTATCTGGCTACCTGTATGCCCTGTACATAACTTTTGCCTTTGAAATTAAATGTAGGTGCTATCCAGCCGGAGAAATCTTCGCTGGCGATAGCATCACGCATCTTCATAGGGTCGCCGTCGAAACGTGAAGCTAGCGTGGAGAGCATGTTCAGTGAATCAAGTGTGGAAGCGGTATAGTAGACTCCGAGATTTGTGAGTGGCCCTTTTGCGTCTGTGATTTTCTTCATATAATCTTTCAAATCCTGGCTCTGCAGACTAGGCGCGTCGATGATGATTGTGCCTTCGAGAGTGGTCGGAGCGGCTTTGATAGTGTCAGGGCTTGCGAGTGATACCTGACTTACGAGCTGCTTCTTCCAGCCCTGGATCTCGGCTAACTGCTTCACTAAAGTAATGCCTGTGATACCGGCATTCGGATTGAGGAATACTGCCTCTGCGTCGCTGGCATTGATTTTCGCGAGGAGATTTCGCATATCTGTGGCGCCCTTAGGGAAGACTTCGTCGTTGACTATTGTGGTCTGTGGGAATTGCTCTGCTAGAGTCTTCTTCACCACTTTTCTCATCGCTTCATTGTAGTCATTTTGCTCTGAGATGAGAGCAACTTTGCTGAATTTGCCCAGCTCTTTCGCTGCGTTAGCTCCGACTAGTGAATCGCTGTAAGAGAGAGAGAAGAAATTCGGACTCATGCCTTCCAGATCTGGATTGGAACTTCCTTCGGAGACTGCGAGTACTCCCTTGTCGCCTAGAAGCTGGATGAATCCAAGTGTCTCTGAAGAACAGATTCCACCAAGTATTATCTTGTCTCCATCTATGTCAGTGAGTTTCTGAAAAGCTAATGCTGAAGCCGCTCCTTCGCATTTCCCGTCTTCATAGTCTAGGGCTATCTGATAACCCTCTTCTTTAGCATTCGCATTGATCTCAGCCAGACGATAATCGAGAGCTCTCTGTGCCTCTACGCCGTATGAAGCTGCGTCTCCTGTCATCGGAGCTATCACTCCGATTCGGTATGTTTTGACTGTTTTGGGTTGAGCAGCTGTCGGAGTGGAAGTGTCCACGTCACAACCGGCCAGGCTTAGACCTGCCGTCAGGAATAGAATTAAAGCTGCAATTTTCTTGTTCATATTATTGTAATTATTTGATATAACTAGAGGCGGATTCTGTTACATATTG
>CAIOIA010000015.1 GCA_903858295.1 uncultured Candidatus Peregrinibacteria bacterium
CAGCTCTGCATGCAGCGGCAGAATAATCCATGGAGACCTCCTACGATAAGCAATAGTGGCCAATATTTCACGAATGTGAATTCTGGCCAGACACCGAGTGTTCCCAGGAAGAATAATACACCGAAAACAAGCATCATAGCGCTTTTACACTTAATCTGCTTGCAAGTTGGTTTCATCATATGTTTTTGTTATTAAATAGGTTTATTAGAAGTTAGCATAATTGTCACCGACTGGCAAATCAGCCTGTTTTTATGCTATAATTAACGGATATTTAATAGCCGTGTGATATGGAAAGTCATCAGTTAAATTATTACCAGCTGAGCACTGCGGATACTCTCTCCAGACTGAAGACTACAGTCGGTGGATTGAAGGCGGCTGAAGCTGCACAGCGACTGAGTCTTCATGGTCGGAATAAATTGCAGGTCGCGAGGAAAGAGTTTGTCGGATGGAAATTTCTGGCTCAGTTTAAGGATTTCATGGTGATTCTGCTAGTAGTAGCCGGCTCTCTCTCTCTGTACTTGGGAGAATATCGAGACGCCATAATCATGTTTGCACTGGTACTGATCAACGCGACTATCGGCTTCGTGCAGGAATATAAAGCGGAAAAAGTCATGGACTCTCTACAGAATATGGTGCAGTCCAAAGCCAAAGTCTGGCGTGATGGAGTAGAGATAGAGATAAGCAGTGAAGACCTTGTGGTAGGAGATCTAATCAGCCTGGAGGAAGGCGACTGCATCCCTGCTGATGTGAGAATATTGAGAGAAAATTCTCTGGGAACCAATGATTTCGCACTTACAGGCGAGTCGAGTCCGACACGTAAATTCCTGCATGAGATAAAGGGAGATGTACCGCTCGGGAACCGTAACAACATGGCTTTCATGGGGACAACTGTAGCTACCGGAAATGGGATTGGGATAGTTGTGGCGACCGGTATGCAGACGGAAATCGGAAGAATTGCCAATCTCAGCCAACAGACTAAATTCGATCTTTCTCCACTGCAGAAAGAGTTGAATCACCTCACCAAAAATATCACTGTAATCACTCTGTTGATCGGTGCGGCGCTTTTCGTACTTGGGTTATTTTTGAATTTTTCCATGAAGGAGGCGTTCCTGTTTGCTCTGGGGATTGCCGCTGCCTGCGTGCCAGAAGGTATGCCGGCGCAGGTGTCCATAGCTCTCTCTCTGGCCGCAGGTAGACTTGCGAAAGAGAAAGCTGTAGTAAAGAAATTATCGGCTGTAGAGACGCTGGGCTCGACGCATATCATCTGTACTGATAAGACGGGGACTCTTACCAAGAATGAGATGACAGTGCAGAAACTCATGATTGGCCTGAAGAATTTCACAGTAAGCGGAATCGGTTATGAGAATAATGGTCAGATACTTGATGAAAAAGGCTTAGCTCTGTCTCCGGCACAGCTCGAGGAAGAGAGATTGTTTTTCGAAAATGGTGTGTTTGCCTCAAATGCAAAAGTAAATCCACCGGATAAAGATCATGCCACATGGTATGCCATCGGAGATCCTACAGAAGCTGCGCTCGTCACTCTAGGGAATAAAGCAGGGGTCAATTCTGTAGAACTGGATGAGAAATTTCCGGAAATTCATGAATTCACCTTCGACTCCGTACGAAAGAGGATGTCCTCAATCAGGAAAAGAGAGAAAGGTGTATTTGCTTATGTAAAAGGCTCTCCACAGGGAATTCTGGAATGCTGTACGAGAATATATGTAGATGGAGTGGTGCGTGAAATGACTGACGAAGACAGGAGATTGATCAAAGCGAAAGACGATGAGAATGCTCTCGAGGCGCTGCGAAACCTGGGATATGCTTATAAGGAATTACCTGAATATAGAGAGGATATGACATGGGAGTCAGTCGAGAAAGACCTGATATGGCTTGGCCTTGTGTCTATGATTGATCCGCCGCGGGAAGAAGTGAAAGCTGCGATGGAGGCTGCTCTGCTGGCTCACATACGTGTGATAATTATTACTGGAGATTATGCACTGACAGCATCTGCGATTGCAGAAAGAATTGGTCTAAATGCGGAAAGTACTGATAAGAAAATCACAATAGTAAATGGCGATGAGCTGGAGAAAATGTCGGATATAGAGCTTCTGCATGAATTGATTCACAGTAATCTGGTGTTCTCACGAACATCACCTGAAGAGAAACTCAGAATAGTAGGTCTGCTGAAGAAAACCGGAGAAGTGGTGGCTGTCACAGGAGATGGAGTGAATGATGCGCCTGCTCTGAAGAAGGCCGATATCGGTGTGGCTATGGGTAAGACCGGAACTGATGTGGCCAAAAATTCAGCGGAAATAATTCTTCTGGATGATAGTTTTGCTACTCTTGTGTCCGCTATCCGGGAAGGCAGGACTATATTTCAGAACCTGAAGAAAACCATACTCTCCTCACTCACTTCGAACAGTGGAGAATTGTTTGCGGTGCTACTCAGTCTGCCTGCCAGTCTGCTCTGGGGCTTCCCTATCTCGATAACTGCCATACAGATACTCGCTATAGATCTGGTGGGTGAGATGCTGCCGCTGACTTTCCTGACCTGGGACGCCGCTCAGCCACGCATAATGCATGAAGCTCCCAGAAATGCTGAAGAACATATCATGAATAAATTCAGTCTGATAGATCTGGCGTGGAGTGGCCTTACCATGGGTGGAATTGGTTATGTAAATTTCCTTCTTTTCTTCTCGAGAGAGAATGCCTCTCTGCATATAGATGTCTCAGATCCGCTGTATATGAGAGCGACTACGCTTACTTATATATCCATTGTGATGGTGCAATGGGCGAATATCATGAGCAGGCGAGCAGGTGGACAGGAGTCGGTGTTTTCCCCTTATCTCTGGTCAAATAAGAGACTATTGATTGGTTATGGCATATCACTTCTGCTGATTCTGCAGATTGTATACAATCCGTGGGTAGGGCAATTTATGCATACCGCTCCGCTAAGCCTGCTGGACTGGACTTATGCTGTGGGTGGAGGGCTACTGTATCTGGGAATCAGGGAAAGTTATAAAATAGTTAGAAAGCGAAAAGTTCAAAGCGCTTAGAGCAAAGTGAATCAAGTGCAAAGTGCAAAGTGAAAAGCGGTGGAAAATATTATCCCGAGAATGAGATGACTCTCCATACTGAGGAAATGGCATCGTAGACCATAATCGCTATACCTGTACCGGCTGTAATTAAATTGGCACCTGTATTAGTCAGTATTCTGTTTGCTGCAGTCGATGTCGAACTGTTATTTGTGAGCGTCATGTTCACGCCAGTAGTGTTTATCAGGAACAAAAGTCTGCCATTATAGCCGCCAGAGATACCTCTGATGGCGAAGCTGGTCGTAGGTCCTGTGATACGGACAAAAGTTGTATTTGGAATTATGACATTGTCCAGATTACCTGGATTTGCCCCTAAGGCCAGATCTCCTGACTGCGTACTGAGAGCTCCGGATATATCTAGTTCATCATTGAAAGTGAACCGGCTGTTGGCGGCGTTCCAGCTGAGGGTTTTCCCGAGGGTTTGACCAAACTGGAGGGCTATGTCTCCGCCGGTATTGTCATTATCCATGATCAGAGTGTTGCCTCCCATAGTGAGGCCATCTGTGAGATTTAGGTCGTCTGATAAATCAAAACGAAGTGCTGCATTATTCCAATTGAGAGTTTCACCCAGTACCCTGCCGAATTGTAGAGATACATTTCCGCCGGTATTGTCGTTGTCGAGAGTGAGTGTGTTTGATGGGACGCCCGTGATGGCGCTGTTATCAAGAGGCTGCCAGGACGAACCACTCCATGAATAATTTCCTGCAGCACAATTCGGTGAGACTGTGCAGCCAGGGGCGGCGCTGTCGGTGGAGGTGAGCTGAACCACGCGGCCTTTGTCGGCTGCTGTGAGGCCTGGAGCGCCGCCCGGTAAGGAAGTCACATTCTCGATGCGGGCTGTAGTTAGCTGGTTATTGCCGAGGTCCAGTGGTGCGTTTATCTCAAAACGGTTATTGGATTGGCTGTAGAGAATTGTTTTGGCAAGTGTGGCTCCGAATTTAAGTGTGATATTTCCGGCGCTATTGTTGTTGCTGTCTATCACCAGTCCGTCCGAATCAACAGATGCGAAAATGTCGTCCTGAAATATCACCGTAGAGGCTGATGCGGTGTGAGCGCACAGAATCAACATGAAAGTAATCATAAGCCAAGTTACTGCCATCACTGGCAGTCTCCGGGTCTGATATTGTGATGACTCTTCCATGGCTATTAATTGTTGTATGCTAGGGACGCGGTACTGGCTCTAGCAAATGTAGTGCTTCCGCTGATGTCATAGAATTTAACATCTATCTGAACTGTATCGCCGGCGTTGAGCGCTGTAGCTCCTGTACAACCTGTATTCAATGTAGCGGCGGGAATTGTGGCAGTGGCCCATGTGGTAGAAGCGTTGGCTGTGCTGGCTCCGCATGTAGTCGGAGCGCCTGCTGTCAGATCTGTGACATTGGATATAGTGACATCTACTTTGTTATTCGCTGCGGTGGCAGTACCTGTCTGATAAGCGAGGGTGAAGTTTCCAGTACTTACAAAGTCTGCCGGAAGGACGAAGCTTGATTTCACATCAATATCGCTTAGTGATGCATTGCTAGTAGTCCACTCATAATACTGTTTGTTAATTCCGGTGGAGTTATCATAATCCATATCCAAAGTACCATTATTGTTGGAGCCATCACGGGAAACAATATAGCTCGGATATTGTGGATTATATGTGAGTGTATCTACATTAGCTCCACTTGTACCGATCTTGGAGTCGATGGAAGCAAGTGCCGCCTGTACGTCTGAACCTGAGATATTTGTCAGTCCAGCAGCCACTCCGACATTACTTGCACCCTCACCGGCTGTAGTCGAAGCAAGTGAGTTTATCGCATCAAGTATACCTGCTCCTGCAGGGAAAGTGGCGTTCAAGCCTGTGGCTGTATTACTGAATTTGACTGGAGTGGTAACGTTCGCGTCTGAGAAAGTGATGGTCTTGCCTGCGCCTGTCGCAGTAAGGGCGACATTACCTGATGTGGTGGTCTGTAAATTCAAATTTCCACTTGTGGCATTGACTGTTGAATTTCCTGTGCCTCTGATGCTGAATGCTCCTGAAGCTGATGAGAAGTTCAGCCCTCCTGTGCCCCAATTCGCATTGATACCGCCCGCTGCGTTGCTGGCCTGGATGTCGATAGCGTTATTCGCTGCTTTGCCGGATGTGATAGTGGCTTTGCCTGTAGTAGTCGTGACATCGAAATTGCCTGTTCCTGTATTTAATCCGAGATTTCCGTTTGAGGTGTTAAGGATTTTGTCTTCATCTCTAGCGTATACGGATTCCAAATCCTGAGGACCTGCAATGCTCCAAGTATCTGTAGCTGTACAGACCTTGAGTACATTGGAGGTGGTATTATAGAAAATTGCGCTGGTCGAGCAGCTGGCCGGATCTGTCGCGCCTGTAGCTACCGTGACTGTCGGAGCTGACCATACTGCTACACCTGCTGCTCCCGCTACAGTACACACTTCCAGTCGATTAGCTGTGGTGTTTACGATAACTTCACCGAGAGTGGCGCAAGAGGCGGTGGTGTTCGGGGCTGCGGCTTTCCTGAGTACATTTCCAGATGCGGCTGAGAAATCTACTGTGCCTGTAGAGGTAAGTCCTCCTGTGACATCGAGGGCGTGGTCTACTCCGAAGCGGTTGGTGCCGATATCCCAGCTGATATTTCCATTCTCAGTGGCTGTTATGTCGTTACCAAACTGTATAGATGTGTTACTGGAGCCCGCGTCGTTGGAGCCTAGTCTGAGGGCATCGGACATTACGTCCTGGAATGTGTCGTCCTGGAAGAGAATAACGGAGGCCAGAGCGGGCTGGACGATAGCGAGAGATAGAGCTAGACAAAGCAGAACTCTGGAAATACTTATGATTCTCGTTGGTTTAAAAAGCATATTATTTAATAATAATTGATGTTTGTTATGATATTTAAACGTAGTATATTTCTGATAACTTGTAACTGTGAAAATCAAAAAACGGCGCATTTTTGATTGCACCCTTGTGGATTTATATTTAGATTTATCTGAGTTTATGCAGGAGGAAGCTGTCTGAGTATTTCTGCAGCAAGGTCTTTGATATGCTTAGCTATGGATTGAATATCATTATCAGCCTCCCAGGCTTCTGTAGCTTTGGCAGTGGCTTGATCTGCCCAGCTTCTTGACGCTGTGTAATCCTTCTGAATAGCCGACACATATGAATTCATCAGAAAATCATAAGCCTTCGCGAGCTTAGCTGCGGCCAGAACAACTTTGTCAGAAGGTAATAACAGCAATGCCTGCTGGCTGAAATCCACTGACAATGAAGCCGCTCTCTTCGCTGCAGCATTGTTCTTCCCTACAATGTATATCTCTATCTGTGACATCTGCGCTTCAGTCTGGTCTATGAGGAATTGAGCGTCTTTGTCATTACGGATTACCAATAGCAAATATAGTATTTCCGAGACATCAGCTCTGGTCAGCTCGCGCGCCGGATAGAGATTATTCTTCTCATCTTTGATAAGCAGGCCAGCCTGCCCCGCGTAATTCAAATATGGAGTGAACCACACATCCACAGGCACATCATCATATACCTGCTTCCCTAGCCAATTATCAGATTTGAAATTATTCAATATCAGCAGCATCTTGAGGAATTCAGCCCTGGACACATTGCGTGTCGGAGCGAAAGTGCCATCCGGGTTTCCCTTCACAATACTCATTTGTTTGGCCTTCTCCAGATAGACTGCATACCATTCTGAAGCCGGCACATCAGGAAAACTGGATACATCGACTTTCGCTGCGACCTCGACTTTGCTTCCTACAAGGAGAATTTTCAGGGCTTCCGCACGATTTACCAGCTGTGAAGGCTTGAAAGATCCGTCCACGTAACCGCCTAAGATGCCTTTGTCTTTGAGATATTTGATGGCTACATAGTTCGGATGAGTCTGAGAGACATCTGTGAAAATTTGTGGGGTCGATGGTGGAGTGGCTGGTGCTGGTGTAGGA
>CAIOIA010000016.1 GCA_903858295.1 uncultured Candidatus Peregrinibacteria bacterium
AGATCGATAGCAACGTTTTCTCCGGCTGCTGCGTAGTTATAGCCCACTTGATCAAGCCAATACCAGGATTGTGTATCGCGATGTGTGCCTTGTAAACCGCTTAATGTAGCGATTTCCTGAGCCTTGAGCTGAGCTGCTTTTTGTAGTTTGGTGTTTGTGTGGAGAGCTGGCACATCTGCTTCCTGGCGAGTTTGATTTGAAAGATTTACAATTATGGTAGGAAGGACTGATGAATATAATTGATTATTTATTTGAGAGAAATTCAACAGTAACCCGATAGGAAGTATCAGAAGCAAGACTAAGACTGCTTTTATTTTTGGTTTAATTTTATTCTCCATAGATTTTTGTATCTAGGTATTCTACCAAATTTGGAGAGAATTTGGAAGGCTAAGACCTAGAAAACAGGCTGAGGTGAATATTCGGCGCTGGTTTATGAAGATTAAAACCAAAACAACTAAAGCAAATAATAAAGAATCAAATCTCAAGCCTTCTCACCCTCACCGACCGACGAAAACGGAAACCGCCACGCTGACGATCAGCATCGGACCTAAGCAGGAGGACGAAGTCATCAAGCCAATTGCCGCCGGCGATTAAATCTTGGTTATTTATAGATGACTCCGGTAAGGCTGTATAGTATAGCTTTTCCAGAGGTTTCCCACTCCTCAATGCGTCCATCTGAGCTGTCAGATAGGTCTCATAACCAAGGCCTCTATATCCATGCCTTCTATTAGCCGCCATATACTTTTCAGTCTTTTCAGCGTGTGTAAATTCAATTCCTGATTTGGTCTTCTTGTCACTATCCGCGTCAATATCTTCTTTCGTAGCCACGATATCGATCACCCAGCCATTATTCTCATTTATCCACTGTGATTTGGATTTGCCGCCCGTGATCTTCAGCTTCCTGCCTTCATCTATAGCCTCGAATCCATCTGCCTCATATACAAGTTCATTATCTTTTATCACATCCCAAAAACAAGTATCTCGTTTGTTAATCCCAAGTTCTGCTCTCTTGGCATCTATCCTTCGCCCCATGGTGCGGATATTCAGAGCTATGGGACTCAGCTGTAGCTTTGGCTCAAGTCCTTGCGCTTTCATCTCATTATAAAGTCTAGCCTGATCTACAGTGAGCCATGAAAGTACTTCAGTGCATGTCGGCATGGTGAATTTCCTTCCGACGAAGTTTTCTGCTTTCGGGTTTGGAATTCGCTTAGCGGTATCAGTCGGGTCAGAAATTGTCTCGGCGCTGCCATCATAGTTAGCTACATAATAATATTTACCAGGCTTTTCCGGATCTTCCTGCAGCAGTGGCGCAGAGATGAGTTTCGCAGGATCTGCTGGGTCGGGTAGCTTGTCATAGAATTTCAGAGTCTCTACGGAACGGTTATAATCTCTCTCCATATCCTCCTGTATTTCTCTCACTTCTGGGGGGAGCGATGACTTGGCTAGTGCTGGAGCACATCTGTATATGCTGCTTGCAGTAGCATTTCGTGGAGTAGTGACGGCTTCTTCAATCTCCGAAGCTTCAGAGCTAACTTCTGCGGAACTACCTCCGTTTTCCGGAGATTTTTCATTAGATTTCCCAATTCTGCGCTTGATTCCACGAGCTAATTCCGCGAACATCCCCATATTCACATTTGTTATATTCCTCTCATTGTACATCAAAACAGCCGTTTTCTCAAGGATGACTGTGAGAAAACGGCTTCATTGATATCGATATTCCCCCCCTTATTATGGGGCTGGGGTTTCTGCTGGTTTCTCTGCAGGGTTGAATGATTCCAGACCTGTGATGTCTGAAGTGAGGCTGGTCAGCATATTCAGCATCTCTTCCTCCTGTGCGGCGCTGCCTGAGAAGCGGTAAAGTCTGGTGGAGCCTTCTATCTTGGTAGTGAAGGACACTACTCCGTTGGCTTCTTCACGCTGATAATTGTAGGTCTTATAGACCAGATTTGGGACGAAATTCTTGTTGTCCGGTAATAATTCCAGATTTACAAGTGGAGGGTTTGTCGCTAAATCCTTTGGCCCGAAGCCATATGTACGGATGTCGTCTGCTGACGGGTTGTCGATGGTGGCGTAGAACCAGAGCTTAGGATATTGCAGAGCGAAATGGTAGCCGGAGCTGACATAAAGGGCCATATCTTTCAGAAGAACTGGTCCGATCAGAGCTGGGGTATCGTTTCCAGCTGGAGTAGGAGCGACCGGACGGCTTAGCACGTTTCGGAATCTGTAAATTATTTCTGCGGCTTGAGCGCGAGTGACCGACTTGTCCGGGAATATTTTGTTATCTGCATCCGGGGTGAGCAGCTTGTGGATTTTGGCGTAATTTACATATTTGGTGTACCACTGACCTGGCATAGTGTCGGCGTAAGCCAACTGATTTAAATTCACATCAGAGAGATCTACTTTCTGGGCGATTTCCAGCATCTTGAGAAATTCCACAAGATTTACTTCGTTTTCCGGTCGGAAGGTACCGTCAGCGTATCCATTAATTACTTCGAGGAAAAGAGCTCTGTTTAGATAACCGCTGTACCATGCATTGCTTTCAGTATCTGTGAATTTGGCCGGAGCGACGCCTGTCTGCATTTCCATCTGAGTAGCTTCGAATATCAGCTTAAGTGCTTCTACGCGATTTAGTGATTTGGCAGGATGAAAAGTGTTATCCGGATAACCATTGATTACTCCCTGATATCTGAGAACTATGATTGCAGTATAATTCGGGTCCGTGACCGGGACGTCAGAGAAATCCTGAAATGCTTTGGCGGGTTTAGGCTGGTCGGTAATGGCGGCAGGAGCAGCGTCAGGAGTGGATG
>CAIOIA010000017.1 GCA_903858295.1 uncultured Candidatus Peregrinibacteria bacterium
GCGAATTTCGCTATCTATGGAAAATAAATTTTCACTAAGGGATTTACTGAGGCCGACCACCTGGCTGGCTTATCTGCCGCTGATTTTTCCGCTTTATCTGGTGAAGCTGGACATCGCGGGCGTGCCGATAAATGTACTGGAATTGGCGATATTGATATTGTTTGGGTTTTTTCTTGTGGCGGAGTTGGGTGAATTGTGGTGTGGATATACTGACGCGCGCGGTGATAGGCGCCTGTGGATGAAGGGGATTTGGAGAAAACATAAATGGTTCTGGGTGGGCACTGGAGCTTTCCTGCTGATATCTCTGCTTGCCGTCTGGATAGTGCCTCGGGAGACTATGCTTATAGATGGCCAGACTATCTATGAATCACGGAAAGTCGCATGGGGGATTTTCAAAGGCTGGATAGTGCTGCCATATCTGTATTTCACTATGATGTGGTTCGGATTTCGCCGTCAGTCAGAATTGTATACATCTCTGTATGCTTATATTTTCTCAGTACTTCCTCTGGCTCTCTGGGCTTTCTATCAATATTTCACCGGGCAATTCATCACCGCTGATTCTCGCGCTTCAGGGCCTTTCGTGAACGCCAATTATCTGGCTATGTATCTAGTCCCCGCTGTTACGGCTCTATGGGTGCTGATAGTGAGAGGTGTGCTTCTGGGCTTCCATGTCAGACGATTTGTGACCGGTATGATACTTGCCATGCTATATACTGTGGCGCTTCTGATGACTCATTCTTATGCTGCTATAGGTGCGGTGATGCTGGCTTTGCTTGTATTCTTGATCACGGCTTTTCGCCTTCACGCGCGCTATCAGAAGCATGAGGAGATTGATTTATTGAAAAAAATTGCCTATTTCCTTGGTGTATTTGCGTTGATTGCTGTGATGGCCGCCTCGGTGCTATATGTCGGTACTGAGAAGTGGAGGCTATTTACTGATTTCCAGGATAGAAGCTCCAGCGGAGTGCGATTGCAGGTATATCAGATCGACGCTGATTTTGTCCTGCACAACCCGCTTCTGGGTATCGGATTCGGACAATACGAGCCAAAATATAATCTCGAAGCGCCGCTGATACTGGGGCACGCGCCTTATGAATGGGTGATGATACATCCGCATGATACTCTCCTGGCGGTGTGGCTGAATCTGGGACTGGCCGGAGTGATACTCTTTGTAAGTTTGCTGGTACTCATGTGTCGTGGATATTTTCTCGCTGATACTTATGAAGAGAAATTTTTCCGCCTGATAGGTCTCTCCATGCTGCTCGCTATCTCTCTGCACGGACTGGTGGATACTTATATATTCAAGAATGATTTGGCTATGGTTTTCTGGCTGATAGTCGCGCTTACTCTGCTGCCACGGAAATTCTCCGGAAGTGCAGTGAAGTGATGATTTGTCAGTAATCTGCTTACAGGTTAGAATCAAGAAAATTTGTCCTCCACCCTTATCACATAACACTGAAGTTTTGCTTAAATATCTTAAGAAAATTATTCCAGACAGGCATCCGATCAGACTGCTTTATCACAAGGCGATGGCTGTAATCGCAGCTACCATTTACGGATTTCCTTCCCGCTCTCTGCATGTGATAGGCATCACCGGTACCAAAGGCAAAACCACAACCACAAATCTGATTGCAAGCGTACTCGGCGAGGCGGGATATAGAGTGGGGATGACTTCCACTACGAATTTCCAGATAGCTGAGAGACGCTGGGTGAATGAGAGCAAGATGACTACTATGAGCGCTTTCTTCGTGCAGCGCATGCTGAGGGATATGGTGAACAGTCGCTGTCAATTCGCTGTGCTGGAGGTCTCGTCGCACGCCCTGATACAGAATCGTGTCTGGGGGATAAATTTCGACACTGCCGTCTTCACCAATATCGGCGAAGATCATCTGGATTATCACGGCGGGTTTCAGGAATATATGCGTACCAAGGGACTTCTTTTCTCCCGCCTGAATCGCTCTCCACGCAAGCCGAGAATTCAGAAAATCACAGTACTAAATCAAGACGATGCGGAGTTCAGCTATTTCGATCAATTCCTGGCTGATAAGAAATACACTTTCGGACTGAAGAGCGGGACATGCTATGCCACTAATCTGGCTTACTCTCAGATAGGCGTGAGTTTTGACCTGCATATGCCAAATAATCAGCTACCAGTAAGTCTGAAAATGCCAGGCGAATTCAATGTATATAATGCACTCGCCGCTGCGACTGTGGCTCTCTCTGTCGGCATCTCAGCTACCGTGATCAAGACGGCCCTGGAGAAGATGACTACTGTGGCCGGTCGCTTCGAGCAGATAGATTGCGGGCAAAGCTTCGCCGTGATAGTGGATTATGCGCATACCGCCGAGTCGCTTGAGAAATTGTTGGAATTGTATAAGAAGCAGACTCCCGGGAAACTTTATGCTGTCTTCGGGGCGACAGGTGGAGGGCGGGATAAGGGGAAGCGAGTGAAGATGGGAGAAGCGGCCGATAAGTCCGCAGATGTGATAATACTTACCGACGATGATCCTTATGAGGAGGATAGGATGTCTATCGTGGATGGAATTGCTTCCGGGATCAAGCGAGTGGAAGGCGGCGGAGGGCTCTGGAAAATACCTACTCGATATGAAGCGATCAGATATGCTCTCATGCAGGCCGGGAAAGGCGATACTGTGGTGATAGCAGGCAAGGGAGCAGAGAGCGTGCAGGTGATGGCTGATGGAAAACATATCTGGGATGATAGGGAAGTGGTACGAAGTATATTGTCTAAGCCACTGGAGGTGGAATTGTAAAGCTGCCCTGAATTCGTAATTAATATGTATGCCAGAGAACATGCCAGAGAATATATCTGGGAAGAAAAATATTAATGGTTTTTTCCTGATTGATAAGGAGAGCGGGATTAATTCTTTCAAATTGGTGATGGCGCTGCGGAGAATTCTCGGCATGAAGCGTGTGGGATTTGCCGGAACTCTGGATCCACTGGCTTCGGGGCTTATGGTGCTGGCTTGTGGAGAATATACGAAGTTGCTCCCATATCTGGAGTCTGCCGACAAGGTGTATGAAGTGCTGGTGAGGATGGACGGGACTAGCGATACTTATGACGCTGACGGGCAGATTTCCGAGCTAGATCCTAAGTCATACACAAGCCCTTCCTATGAAGTGGTGAACAAAACTATTGAACAAAACTTCGTAGGTAAACTGCAGCAGATACCTCCCCGATTTTCCGCTATATCCATAGACGGTCAGAGGGCTTATGACATGGCGCGCGCAGGAAAGGAGTTCGAGATGAAGCCGCGGGAAGTCACGATATTTAGTATCGAATTGCTTGAATATGCTTTCCCTCTACTACGTCTGCGGGTGCATTGCTCCAGCGGTACTTACATACGCAGTCTGGCTTATGATATAGGCCGAGCGCTCGGAGTGGGAGGGTATGTGGTGGAGTTGAGGCGTGTGGCGATAGGTAAAATCCCTGTGGAAAAAGCTGTGCTACTTCCCGCGCTGGAGTCAGGAACGTGGTCCGAGCATCTCGCGCCTGTAGAGGGATTGCTGAGCGGGATGGGGAAGTGTGAGCTTACTGAAGAGCAGTATAGGGTGCTGGCTTTGGGGAACTTCGTAGAAGCGAAAAGTGCAAAGTGCAAAGCGCAAAGCGTGGAGGAAGGAGCGGGAAGTGTTGGCGCTGATGAGTGTGTTTTGGCTTATTATCGTGGGGTGGTGGTGGGGGTGCTGGAGACTTGTGAAGGGGGACGAATGATGAAGTTTAAGAAGAAATTGAATATAGTATTATAGGCGGATTAGACTATGGAGATTTCGACCTGGCAAGCTCTGTATATCCTTCGTTGGAAAAGTTAATCTCTGATCCCAATTTGATTGTCTCCTGGTGTCCTGCGATTTCAGCTTTTATACGTTCTTTCTCTGTTTCCACCAGTGTAACCGGGATTTTGAGCGTGATAATTATATTCATGAAATTGGTTTTCGCTGTTCTGCCGTAGAATTTACGAAATAGTTCATAAGGAATAGTAGTCTCACTTAGCGTTATCTCTCCATGATAAGCCACGAGAGCGTCTATGAATTGTAAATCACTGGCTGTCTTGTCCAGATATGCTTGATTTGCATTGCAGCTTTTGGCTTCTTGTCCCTCAGGAGCGGCCTGACACATACGTAGGAAACGATATCGGCGAAGCAATTCTTTGCTAAGAGTTTCTCCCTGAATATGTAATGTAGGATATTGATTATCGGCTCTACCGTCTGCGTCGAGAGTAGCGAGATTTTCTGGGGTTAATACATAAGAAGGCAAGCTCAATTCACCGCTGCCTCGTAGTGCTGAAGCCGTCTTCGGTGTGAGTACTTTCAGCCCCGCATAATTCTGTGGTGATTTTCTGCGAAGCAGAGCGGCTATATCTGGTTTGAGCAGGGGGAGGTAAGGGAGATTCTGAAAGTCGATTGGCGGTCACTATCGAAGCGGGTTGCTGAGATGGCGCGCGCGACGCTGTCACTGCCTGAGGGATGGCGGATGGAGCAGGTTTTGCTGGATCTGATGCACGACCTTCGCCTGATGTAGAAGATGGTGCTGTGGGTGAAGCTTCGCCTACTTCTTCAGGATAAATCTGAGCTTGGTCTTTGCTGCTCACAAAATTGTCTCGTCGATAACTCACAGTATTCGCTTCATTCTGAAGACTGCTGCTATAGAATCCTAATCCACTGAAGTCTGTCGCCAGCTTGACCAAATCCATGGCTTTGTAATAGCTGAGATTTAGATCACTGATAGCAAGCTTCACATCGTCGGTAAGTATTGTCTTCTTGCCGAAATATTCCACTCCTTCCAGCTCACTGAGACTTTTTCCTGTGATGCGATATGACATATATCCCGCAGCTGGTATCAGAGCAGAGCGGTTCTTCAGAGTGACATCATCCGGAAAACGGTTTACCCCAGTCTCGAGTATATATTTTATGCC
>CAIOIA010000018.1 GCA_903858295.1 uncultured Candidatus Peregrinibacteria bacterium
TCCACAGAAAAATATCAGTAAACTATTTTCTGCGAGGAAATTCAGCTTCACCATTCTGGAATGTGAAAGTTTGTTTATGATTAGCAATGTGCAGAAGATCGCAAGAGCTAGCATCATCCATAGTGAATATATGGTGATGGGGCCTATTTGAATGAGTACTGGATACATGTATTAGAAGTTGAGGATAATTAGTGTGGAGCTTATGAGAAAGCCCAAAATTAGTAGGGGATTGATGGCGGATTTCCTGTGAAAGAATTCTATCTTCAGGCTGAGGAAGCTGACGAATAGAAACAGGGTTGTAAAGAAATATTTGATGATCGATGTCTGGAATATCTGGCTAAGGCGCGTCTCTGCCAGGATATCGATTTGTTTGGTGTTTATGTATATAGTCGCGAAATAGTAGATGATGTAGAAAGTCAGTACCCAGCCTGCAAGACTGAAGATTTCGCGTTGAAGGATCTCGATGGGTGTGAATTCTACTCCTGTAAGTAATGCCGCTTTCTGCTCACGCAGCAATTTGTTCAAGTCTTGTTTTTGCAGTTTGTGCTGATTCCAGAGGTGGAGGATATTGTTCTTGGTTTCTTTCTTGAATTCCGGGTCAGGAGCCTGGAAATAAAGTGTGATAAATTCTTTGATTTGTGCGTCAGTATTCTGGATTTTCAATCTAGCTTCCGTAATTTGTGCGGTTTCGGGCGTAGTGCCTATCAGAGGAGAAATAAGCAGATTTATGAATTTCTCGCCGGTGGATGGAGAAGTGTTGTCTCCTATGTGAGCTATGCGCCATTTGCGAAGCCCCCCGAGTATATCCAGTCCTTGCGGATGGTTGAGACGGTTCAGTCCTATCATCATGCTCTTGGCATCGATAGACAGTTGAGTTTTCTCGCGTTTTCTCTGGTCTTGATTCAGGAATATTTCTTCTTTCTGCAGATAAGTCAGCATTTCCTGACAGCTCTGGTGTATGTAGTCGAGATTGGTGCTGTTTTTGATTCGTAGGATTTTCTCTACATAGTATTTGATTTTCGCCTTGGTGGCAGGATCCAATTCTTCCCTGTATGTATCTAGAATGCTGCTTACTTTCTGGAGCACGAAGTTTACCTGTGTCTTGAGTCTGGCTTGTTGTTCCAGGAATTGCTGTTCATCGAGCTGCTTATTCTGCTGGCTGCGTGCTTGCAGCATTTGTTCTTCTTTCTCCTGATCTTTCAGGAAATCAACCCCTTTCAGTATAGCTTTCTTCTTCTCCTCTTCACTTGCATCAGCCGGATAGAGAGACTGAACTTCGAATTGATATTCGCCAGTGAGGCGTTTGTATACCTGATATGTGTCTTCTCCCTGAATTGTGCCAACTATTTTTTTCGTGTTTTTGTCTATGGCGGAGAACTCGAATTTGGTGATACTACTCTCTTTTTCGTCATGGCTGGGTTCAGATGATACTCCGATTTTCAGGCTGAGAATTGAGAAGCTTAGGGCGTTCAATTCCTGACGGGCTGTGGCTTCATCAGGCGCATTTATGGTGCCATTTAATTCTTTGTTTTCCTTATTGATTACAGTATAGAAATATTGTGGCATTTTTTATTTTGTGTTTTGAACGCTTGCTTCGATAAATCCTTTGAATAGTGGGTGAGGCAGATGTGGACGGGAGAGGAATTCCGGGTGGAATTGGCAGCCGACCATGAATGGATGATCTCGTAATTCCATAATTTCCACCAAATCTTCTTGCGGATAAATTCCGGCTGAAACCATGCCGTTGTCATCGAGAATATCACGGAATTTATTATTGAATTCATAACGATGTCTATGTCGTTCCTTTATCGTATCTTCCTGGTAAAGCTTGTGGCTGGCTGTATCTGGAGTAAGTTTGCACGGATATGTGCCGAGTCTGAGTGTGCCACCTTTCTCTTTATCTACATGCTGTCCCGGAAGGAAAGATATGACGTGGAACTCATCGCCTACTTTATTGTTTTCATCGAATTCTTCAGAAGTATAGCGGTCGTCTTTCGTGATGTGGCGCATGTATTCTATACACATAATCTGCATGCCCAGACATATTCCGAAATAAGGAATGCGATGTTCACGGCAATATCTGGCTGCGTCGATTTTCCCCTCTGTGCCGCGGATACCGAAGCCTCCAGGTACCAGAATTCCATCTGCCTGGTGTAGCATATCCAGCGCTTTCTCGTCTTTGTTCTCCAGTTTTTCCGAGTCAATCCATAGTATTTCCAACTCGCGATCTTGGTGATAGCAGGCAATTTTGAGTGATTCTACGACTGAGAGATAAGCGTCTTCCAGTGATGCGTACTTCACGACCAGTCCGATTTTCAGAGATTCTTTCTTGGCTCGGATTTTCTCATTCAGGCTTAGCCATTTCTCGATTTTCGGTTCGACTTGGCCAAGCTTAAGCTTGTTGGCGATCAGCTGATGAAGATTTTCTTCATAGTAATTTACCGGGACTGCGTATATGGAATGTACTGTAGGGGCGGGGATAACGGCTGTCTCGTCTACATCGCAGAAGAGTGCGATTTTCTTAAGCAAATCTTTCGTGATTTGATAATCCGCGCGGGCCAGGATGATATCCGGCTGAATACCGATAGAGCGCAGCTCTCTGACTGAAGCTTGAGTCGGCTTGGTCTTCAATTCCTTCGCGCCTTTCAGATAAGGGAGAAGAGTCAGATGGACGAAAAGTGTGTTCTCAGGGCCATGCTCATGGCGGATTTGTCTGATGGCTTCAAGATATGGCAGGCCCTCGATGTCGCCTGTCGTGCCGCCGATCTCTACCATGACTATATCGGCATCGGCATCTGTGCCGGCGTCATATACTTTCTTCTTGATGGCGTTTGTGATGTGAGGGATGACCTGAATGGTCCCTCCCAGATAAACTCCTTTACGTTCGTTGGCGATGACTTCGGAATAAATTTTCCCGGTGGATACGGATGATCTCGAGTTCAGGTTTTCTCCGATAAATCTTTCGTAGTGGCCTAGATCCAGATCTGTCTCGGCGCCGTCTTCCAGGACGAATACTTCACCGTGCTGGAATGGGTTCATGGTGCCGGGATCGACATTTATGTATGGATCCAGCTTCAGAGTGAATACTTTGAAGCCACAGGACTTCAGTAATGCTCCGATCGAGGCAGCGGCTATGCCTTTGCCAAGTGAAGAACAAACCCCGCCTGTGATGAATATATATTTGGTGTTTTTCATGGCACGCTGGCTAAATGTGGTTATATACTAAAAAACTAGGCCGACCGCTTTCTTCACTGTAGCAAGAGTCTTTTGGGCTGTGATCCTGGCCTTGCCGGCGCCCTCTTTCAGGATGTCTTCAAGATAGCCTAGATCATTGGCCAGTTCAATTCTTTTTTCTCTCGCTGGCCCGAAATATTCTTCGAATTTTGCGAGAAGTAATTTCTTCGCATCTCCGTAACCGAATCCGCCAGCCAGATATCTGTCGCGTAGATTTGCCAGCTCTGCCGGTGTGGCTAGATATGAGTATAATTTGAACACGGCATCCGTGTCGGGATTTTTCGGTGATTCTAGTGGGGTTGAGTCTGTGGGAATTCCCATTATCTGGCGCTTCAGTGTCGCGCTGTCCGCGAAAAGCTGAAGAGTATTATTATAGCTTTTACTCATTTTATGCTGGCCATCTGTGCCTATGATGGTGGCTACTTCAGGAGGCGTCATCTCTGTAGGTAATTTGAATGTTTCTCCGAAAAGCCCATTGAATTTGATGGCTATGTCACGGGCTATCTCGACATGCTGCTTCTGGTCTTTGCCTACAGGGACCAGGTCTGACTGATAGAGCAGTATATCGGCGGCCATCAGGACGGGATAAGTGAAGAGACCGACTGTGGGATCTTTCAGGTGATTGGCGAGGGAGTCCTTCCAGGCATGGGCTCTCTCCATTACTCCAAATGGCGTAATGCAAGACAGAATCCAGCTGAGCTCTGAGTGTTCAGGCAGATCCGATTGGCGGAAGAATGTAGCCTTCTGCGGATCCAGGCCCAGTGCGAGTAAATCCAGTGCTACGTCGATAACATTTGTTCGCATTTCCTCGGCGTTTCTGACTGTGGTGAGGGCGTGAAGATCGGGGATGAAGATGAAGGTGTCGTATTGAGTCTGGAGATCGATGCACGGCTTGATGGCGGATAGATAATTGCCGATGTGAGGAGAGCCGCTGGGCTTGATGCCTGTGAAGATGCGCTTATTACTGCCGTTCTCAGGAGTGTCAGATGAAGTGGTGGATTTGGTTTTGGTGTGAGAGACTGGCATGATGTTCAATTAAATTGTATGTAGTGGGTCTACATCGATTTTTATATCACTTCTGAGGGGTTTCAGGTAGCTGAAATTTTTGAGAAATTGTTGTGGATTGCTTCCTCCGAGTAATATTTGCCAGCGGTATTTGCCGCGGAGTTTCGGAAGTAGGGCTGGGAATACGTTTATCTGATCCACCAGATTAGTGCCTGTAGAATGAAGCTCTGATTTGGTTTGCTCCAGTTCCTGGAATAGCTGATGACTGTGGAAATATGCTTTCTGCGCATCAGTATCTTCGATTGTTAATTTTATTAATTTATTGAATGGTGGATAGTGATTTTCCTCTCGATTGATAAGCTCGTTCTGATAGAAGCCGATGTAATCGTGTCGGAGTGTGCTCTGGACGGCATAATGATCCGGCAGATATGTCTGAATGATGACTTCTCCCGGCTTCTCGCGGCCCGATCTTCCGGCTACTTGAGTCAGAAGTTGGAATGTCTTCTCTCCCGAACGGAAGTCCGGAATTGTCAGCGTAGTATCGGCCAGGACTATGCCTACCAGAGTCACTTGTGGCAGGTGAAGACCCTTGCCTATCATCTGTGTGCCTATGAGAATATCCGCTTCGTGATTATGAAAAGCGTTGTAGATGTCTTCGAAATCGCCGTGCTTCTTCGTAGTGTCTTTGTCTGCGCGCAGGACTCGGGCTGTGGGGAAGAGCTTAGTGACCTCCTCCTCGATTTTCTGTGTGCCCAGGCCTATGTATTTGATGAGAGAGCTCTGGCAGTTGCGACATGTCTTCGGGATTGGCTGTATCTTTCCGCAGTGGTGGCAGATCAGGCGCTGGGATGGAAGTATGGAATTCTCGACGCTGATTCGACTGTGATAAGTGAGAGATGTCTCGCAATCCGGGCAGGCTTCGACATGTCCACAGTCGCGGCAGATGACGGCAGAAGCGGCTCCACGACGATTCAGAAATAGTATTGTTTGCTGCTTTCTCGCCAGATTTGCGGCTATCTTTACCTGAAGCAATTCGCTGAAAATAGAGTAATTTTTCTTCTTCAATTCGTCGCGCAGATCGATTAGGTGTATTCGCGGGAGGGCGTCCGGGTGATCTAGTTGCGGGATGCGCGATGGCATTTCTACCAATTCATATTCTCCGGATTTGGCTTTGTAATAGGATTCTATGGATGGGGTGGCGGAGCCGAGTATTAATTTGATTCGCGGTTTGAGTGAGTTCTCAGGCGCGTCGATGCCAGCGCGTTGGTTTTCGTTTTGTGTTTCATCTGCCAATGCGCAGATCTTCTCTGCTATTTCCCGTGTGTGATATCTGGGTGCCTGATCCTGTTTGTAGGAATCTTCGTGTTCCTCATCTATTATGATGAGTCCGAGATTCTGAAATGGCGCGAAGATGGCTGAACGAGACCCGATAATTATCTGTATGTTGCTGCGATAGATGTTGTAAAGATAATTGGATTTCTTCTTCGCAGAGAGTTTGGAGTGAATCACTGCGATGTTCTTGCCGAATTGTTTCTCGAAATTCTTGACTGTCTGAGGAGTGAGCGATATCTCCGGTACCAGCATCAGTACCTGTTGTCCGGCTTTTATGGCATCCAGTGTGAGACGGCGATAGATTTCGGTTTTGCCTGAGCCGGTGACTCCGTGCAGAAGTATTGTCGATTTGGTGGATTTCTTGATTTTCTCGAGTGCGCTGATTTGCTCTGAAGTGAGCTGAAGATCGGCTTCCCGGAAATTATCTTTCTCCAGAGGCGGGATTTCTTCTAGAGATTTCTTGCGTGTGAATGCAGTGGCAGGGAAAAACAGTTTGATTACTTTATGCAGAGGACATATGTAATAAGCGGCTATGTGCTTTGCTAGTGCTATTTGTCGGCTGTTTAGATGAATCGAATTTCCGACAATGCGGTCTATCGGTTTGGTACGGAAAGCCGGTTTACGATCGTGAATATTCCAGATTACTCCGCGAATTTTGCCGTTACGAAGAGGTATTTCTACCAGCTGACCTTCCTGAAAATCTTCTGTTTTCTCAGCAGGCAAAGCATAAGTCAGTACGTCGGAGGAGCCGTGCATTTTGCGAGGCAGCAGAATTTCAGCGTAAAGTTCTGGCATTAGTCGTTTATTAAGTTGGTAAGTTCGGCGCAGATCTGATCCGGATCTATCTGTAGGTCGGATAGAAATAGTTCTATAGAGATTTTGTCTAGGCTTGGTGAGAGCAGACCGAGTGGATGCAGGTCTTCGAATACCTGCCTGGTGATCGGGAAAGTCGTCATCACGTCAGCGATAATCATATCCTTCGTGATGGTGATATTTTGCCCTGGGATAACTGTTAATTCTGTGTTGTGTGTCTCTGGTAATTGTTCGCGGAGTTGCTGAATTTTCGCGGAAATAGGGGTCGGATCCTCCGTGAGGCAGCATCCGAAGAAAGCAGAGAGCGGGTCCTGCTCATGGTCATGTGAGTGTTTGTGCTTGTGTGGTTTTTGCATAATCTGCAATACTATAATAGTCTATTTTCAATTTGTCATGCCGAGTCTATGAGGTTAGATCGATATTTAGTAGAAAGAGGGGATTTTCGCTCCAGGGATAGGGCTTCTGAGGCTGTGCGAGCTGGTGCTGTGCTGGTGAATTCTCAGGTTGTGCAGAAGCCTGCGGTGGAAGTGAAGGAGACTGATAAGGTGGAAGTCACTGTCACGGATTTCGCTTTCGTGAGCCGAGGAGGGCTGAAACTGGAGGCTGCTTTGCGGGAATTTCGGCTAGATGTCGATGTCCAAGTGTGTCTGGATATAGGCGTGGCTACTGGTGGTTTTACTGATTGTCTCCTGCGAGCTGGGGCGAGGCTGGTGTATGCGGTGGATGTCGGTAAGGGGCAGCTGGAGCCTAGTCTGCTTGTCGACAAGAGGCTTGATTTTCGTAGCAATACTGATGCTCGGGATTTGCAGAAGGCTGATTTCTCTGAGAAACTCGATATTATTGTGATAGATGTTTCTTTTATTTCTATAACTCTGTTGTTTGAAGCCCTGAAGAGAATTGCTACTGGCGAAACGCAAATTATTGCTTTGATTAAGCCGCAATTCGAGTATGGGGCGAAGCATGCCGGAGTGATAAAAGACAAGAAAGTTGTTCAGGAAATATTGAAGAAATTGCGTGTAAAATGGCGTGAGGCGGGTTTTGCAATTATCAAGGAAATGACTTCTCCCATAGCCGGTAAAGAGGGGAATCAGGAATTTCTCTGGTGGATCAGAAACTGCGAGTGATGAAGAAATGCTCTTCCGTCTCTCCTGCGACGTCTACGATATGGATGCGATAGGCAGTCTGATGATCCGGGAGATATTTGTAGAAAGCCACATCGACGACTTGAGTGTCTTGTCCGAGTCTTTCTTGATTCAGGTGATTGTCACTGTCTTCACGTTCGCTTTTCTGGTAGGAGTCGTATTGTTTCTTCGTGATTTTCTGGAACAGCGGACTTCCGGCTGTGTAGAAGGCTTTTAATTGTTTCCAGTAGCTCTTCAGACTATCTGATTGTATGTATTCTCCTGCCATGTTTGATGTTTTATTTGCTCTGATTTTAGCAGATGAGAAAGTTTGTGACAATTGTGGATTTATTTGTTAGACTTCGGTTAATATTTAATAAATTTTATCAAGATGGAGGGAATAAGAGTAAGTAATAATAATTTCAAATACGCCGCGTGGTATTCCAGATTTGCTGCTCTCCTTATCGATATGCTGGTGGTGAATATCGTTCTGGCTATCTTTATGCCCGGTTTCTGGAATTTTATTTATTTGAATTTTGCTAATCTGGGTACCGGTAAGCTGGATCTGGGCTCGATGTGGACTGCTGCGCCTTTTATCGCTTTCTGGGTAGCTCCGGTGGTGTATATGATTCTTATGTGGGGATTTTTCTCACGTACTTTGGGGATGTTTGCCTTGAAGACGCGCGTGGCGAAAGTGAATGGTGGCCGCATAGACTGGATTACTGCCGTGTTCCGTGCCTTCGCTTACATGATAGCTGGTTTGCCGTTGTTCCTGGGATTTTTACCGATATTGTTCGACAAGAAGCGTCAGGGATTGCATGACAAATTGACTAGGACTATTGTGATCTATAAGAGATAGAGGATAGTGAAAAGCTTAGAGTGCAAAGCGCAAAGCTAAAAGTGAAAAATGAAAAGTGGCTGCTCCGGCTTCGGACTGCTATTTAGACCAGATGCGTTTTTTGTTGATTTCTTCTTTCTCGCGGAAAGCCCGCTCCAGGTCTATGTCGAAGTGATTGCTGATGGCCAGGATGTACATAAGGCAGTCTGCGAGCTCGTGATCTATGCTGTCTTTGTGAGTTTCACGGGTTATGTCAGATTGGACGGCAGTGTGTTTGCGGCAGGCGCGTGCCAGTTCTCCGCATTCTTCCATAAGCAGCATGAGAAGTTCTGAGATGGACTGGTCTTTGAAGCCGCGTTCGAGAATCATTTCGCGGATGTATTGTTGATAGTCGGGGAGGGTGGGGTCTTGTGGTAGGTGGAGATTGGACATGGGGGAAAGGTTTATTATTTATTTAATATTGAATTCTTTGCTTTCTTCTTCACCATATATTTCATCGTCCCAATATTTCATGTAGCTGGGTCTGATAATCCAGACTTTTGTCCCCCAGGCATTATTCATTATCCATTTGATAGTCAGAATATCGCGGAGATCTGGGAAATTTTGGTATAATAATTTTATTCCAGTCGTGATTTCTTTCAGACTTTTGGCTTGATGGCAATTACCAAGTCCCTGTATCGATTTGCGATTTTGATGATTGTCCCGGTCAAACCATGCTACTGAAAAAGCAATATTCGGGTTTTTGAGAATCATCAGACTATGTCTGGTGTCCTGTGGACTTATAAAATAAATAAGCCCTTTTTCATCTATGACGAAGTAGACATTGGCAATCCAAATATCTTTTTCACTGTGAGTTGCGAGAGTCAGTAATTTCTGATTTTTTAGAAAATTTAATGCTTGTTCCATTTTAGCCCGATAAATTGCGTGTGTATTTTCCCGCTTCGCTGGGATGAACTTGAGTTGGGGCGATTGTCGAGTGCTAGATTTGGCTGGGTTGCTTGCGGCTTCGCCGGGATAATCTTGGGTGGGGCGAGAATCTGTAGGTAGATGGGGCTTTGTCGTCTGCGGCTTCGCCGGGATAATCTTGGGAGGGGGCGAGAATCTGTAGGTAGAGGGGCTTTGTCGTCTGCGGCTTCGCCGGGATAATCTTGGGTGGGGGCGATTTGAAATATAATTAGGTAAGCTTCGCTTCTATTTAGGTGTGCCGCATTGGGCGGCACGGGAACCGGCAGGA
>CAIOIA010000019.1 GCA_903858295.1 uncultured Candidatus Peregrinibacteria bacterium
CGACCCAAGGCGAATCTCATGCACAGTCGGTCCGTCCAGCCATTGCACTCTGCATACCACAATCATGGCGTTGGCTTCTGTCGGATTAGACTCTTCTACATTTCCATTCTGCAAGTTAATTTTCTTATACTGCACTTCCACACTTCTATAATATTTTGTTGCATCGCCTTGAGTGGCGCCAGTCACAGATTCACTCGCCATAATATCCTTATCATTTGTTTTGTCATTATCCCCATCACTATCCACAGAGTTATCTTTGTCCCAATAATAAATCAAATATGCATTTTCCGATGAAGATGCTCCATCACTCAGATCAAGTTTTGTCTGAATGGCATCAGAGAGCCAACCCCCCAAACCATATCCCTGTAGAGGTTTGTTCGCATTCATCGAATTCGCCTCAGGAATCAACTTATCATTCCCACAGACACCGACGCTACTCTTCATATTCCAGCAATTCTCCGTATCGGCGCTATACGCCATCCAATTCGAATCGCGCAAATTTCGCATATATTCCAGTCCGCTCTGAGCCAGATTGGTGGCAATAAGAGCGTCTTTATTGAAAAGATTTGCCTGTATGGAAGTGATGATCAGGCTGGCGGCAGTCGCGGCACCCATAGAGATGACCAGCAAGGCCACAATTACTTCAAGCAAAGTCTCACCAGAGGATTTACTAGAAAACCAATTTGTAAAAACTCTCATTCTCATAATATTCATCAAGTTACACTACAAGCCTCGACCTCAGGAATTCCGGCCAATCTATGTATACGAATCTGTTTGCAGAAGCTATCCCCCTGCTTCAGCTTCAGTATCAGGAATGGGGCAACTACGGTATCCAGTGCAGGAGGCGAAAATGAAATATCAGCATAATTCGGCGCGAAGAATATACTGCCGGAAGTAGTTGGTGGCTGCGGAACTGAATCCTCCATCTCCATAGTCATCCCGGAAGGTAGACTCATACTGTCCAAATCCAAATCATTACCTGCACTATGTGAAGTTCCGTGATCATAAGCACCTTTGTAACCACTTATATTATTTCCACTAGTCGGCGTATTTATATCCGCAAAAAGCACAGCATTCGGTGATGCAGAAGTATCGAAAGCCACTCCATAATTCCCGGGAGTCACATAATCCGGAGCGGCGCAATTCTCACTCACAGACACAGTACACCCATCATTATCAAAATCAGTATAATCCAGCTGCCCTTTGCCGGATATCGCCAGACTACGGGCAGTATTTATCAGACTGAAAAGTTTTTCAAAATTATTGTTAAACACCTGTTGCTCCTGCGCACGATTCAGCGAGCCAAGCGTGATAGCCGTCATAATCACGACAATCGCCACCACTATCATAAGTTCTATAAGTGTAAATCCACTTTTCGCCATTTGACCGCGTCCACACCTAATAATTTGATTTTTCATTTTAACCATTTAACTGCGCCGATATTAACATAGATCATTTGAATACAAAAGTATGATTGGGACACATAATGTTTTCGTAGGTTATGGTGGAAGTGGCGACGATGGCTTGTGTCAGGCTTCGCCGCAGTATTGCTGCGACACAGTTTGACAGGTGAGTACAAGCTGGAAAAAGCGACTATCTGGCTTGAACATGCTATATTTCTAACATTCAATAACTAGAAAATTATGAAAGATAATCAAAAGTTCATGACTGATCCAGAGTTGTATGCGCTGTGCAAGAAATGGGGAGCAGAAGCCCTGGAAGCCAGGCGCAAGTTTGTCGGTTTACTGCCTGAAGTAAAATCACGAAGGCTTTACGAACGCCGCGGCTACAGTTCGATATATCATTTTGCTGCGGTGCTGGGCGGAGTGAGCGAGCTATTAGTAAATGATGTTTTACGTCTTGAGAAGAGGTTCGAGGCAATGCCGAAACTGCACACAGCTCTTGTGACAGGTGAAATAGGCCTGAGCAAATTAGCTAGAATTGCGAGTGTGGCGGAAGTAAGAAACGAAGGAGAAATTTGTGAAAAAATCAGAACTTTGTCCAGACGCGCAGTGGATGTGTTGGTGAAAGAAATGAATGAAAAAGCGCAAAGTGAAAAGCTTGTAATGAATAGCGAGATTTTGTGGGGCGAAGAGGCGCAGGAAAATGGAGATGGCTTGTCTGAGAGGGAAAGCAAGGCTAAAACCTTGGCCGGGCAGAACCATGACTTCGAAATTCTGAACGCACTGTCGCCGGAGGTGAAGATGAAACTGAAAGAATTAATTGATAAAGAAATCGATGTTAATCTGATAATACTTGACGCCATGGGTACTAGAGAAGCTGAAATAGCTCGGCAAAAAATAGAGATTGTAGAAGCGCAGAAGGCAAAGCACAAAGTGAAAAGCGGGGCGACTGTCGTCGGTAGCAAGCCGTCTGCTGAGTCTCGTTATATTCCTGTGAAAATCAGGAAAGTTCTGAAATTAGAATTCGGCAGTAAATGCGCATATGAAGAATGCCAGAATCGCTCAGAGCACATTCATCACGAGAAACCTTTCGCATATTATGCAGAGCACGATCCGCGAGCGATGAAGCCACTTTGCCGCGGGCATCATGAATTGGAGCATGCTTGTCTTGAATAAGCAAATATTCACAAAGATCATTTGACTAGATAAGTTCCATTTCTTTACGTAGTTTTTCTTGAATATATTCACATAAACCCCTCATTGCTTCTTTCCGGTATTTTATATTAATACTGCGAAAATATTCATAATAATTAACTCCATAATAGTGAAAGAAAAATCGTTCAATAATTTCCGGGAATATAAAAAGATAGTCCA
>CAIOIA010000020.1 GCA_903858295.1 uncultured Candidatus Peregrinibacteria bacterium
CATCGGCATTCAGGAGACGGTCAGTATCCGCATAGACATCACTCGGCTGACTGGACCATTCTAGAAATTCATCATCCCACTTTTGAAACGCCTTAGTAGTGTTCGCCAAAGGATGCTCGTCACTCACCAGGCGCAAATCCAGATATCTCACTCTATCGATAATCTCAGGATGGGTCAGTCCCTCACGACCCGCCGTAAGTCCCAGGCTTCTTAATATCTCAATCATTGCCTTCGGATTATAGCCCCCCTTAGCCATTCTCTTCATACCCTCAGTATCCGCCCGCAATTCTTCCGCAGGATCGAAAGTCGCCATCAATTTATCAGCAGTACGGGTTTCATGAACTTTCTTCTGATCAAACACAACGGCATGTTCCGTCTCATGTGACAGAAGAGCCGCCAGATGGTCTTGTGAGAAGTTGGGCAAATGCTTGGAGAAATGTTGCAACACCCCCCTACTAATCACTATCAGCTTGGCAAGAGGGTTACAATAAGCCTGAAACATCTCATTATCCGTCACCACCAGATCAGTACTAGCAGGCACATCCAATCTATCAACAATTGTTTTTACTTTTATAAAAATTGGATCTGTTTCAGCCAAGACATCGCCGTCTTCATACAATTTACGCATATGCTCAGCTCTAGCCAAATCCAATTCTGGAGCATCCTTAAGCGACAGGACATCAAGCACCTGCCCACGGGTCATTATCGCCTCCTTGATAATACCAGGAGAAGGCGTCACTCCAAGGGACAGATCAACACGTGGAACCACATGCTCCACAGACCGCTTCGAATTATTAGCGCCAAGAGACATATACGGAATTTACAAATCCCCTAATTGTAGCACAAATAAGGCTACAATGGAATATCAAAACTGATATTTCTCACCTCTTCACACCGCTAAATTTTACCACTATTCAGATCAGACTTCAGAGCTATTACTTTCTCGAGATCAGCTTTGCGATCTGAGGACGATAATTTATTAATAAGTTTGACCATCTCTCCGACTACTGTAAGTAAATCCATTTTCAGTGCGGATAATTCCAGCCGTTTACTCTCAAGGATGGCTTTCACTTTCGAAACATCATGTAAATCTTCAGCAGACAAAGTGGCCTCCAGATTGAGTCGAAGCCAAAGTGCTTTCGACAGTATTTCTGGCCAATCTAGATCAGACGCGGCAGTCCCAGCCACAGATTCCAGACCAAGAATTTCCGATTCTTTGAAGTAAAAGTTCGACTTCACCTGAACCAGAAACAATTCGCGGATGACCTGTCTGGTCGACTGCACGGCTATCTCACAACTTTCGAAAATAGTTTTAATCACCTTCCTTCCGTCCATGCGCAGACCGCTATAAGCATAGCAAATCGAGTTCGGACCGGCACCGAAGAAGAGACTATGCCCAATCTCCACACGCTTCAGGACTCCATCCAGATAATGCAAAATTTCATCTACACGAATCCCCTTCACTTCCTCCTCACGCCGAATTTTCTTCCAGAATTTCTTCATATTCCAGCTGTCTACCTCAGCACGAATCTCATCCAGATTATCCCCTTCAGCGATGACAGCTCCGAAAGGCTCACCACCTGATACCACCAGATGCGGCGCGAAGTCAGGGTTGATGCCCGCCAATGCAGTGCGAAATTTATCATCATCCAGATCGATAAGCTGCTGTACTGAGAAACTCATGACCGGCCCTTCGGGGAAACGATAGTCATCATAGAAATATTTTATCTCATGCCTCTCACCATTCAGATACATTTCCTGCGGGAATAATTTATCCAATTCCGCCCGCTCCCCAGCCGAGATGAAATCATCGACCACCAGCTTCAGATATTCAGGCCCTTTCCGCGACAAAAGCAAATTCACTTCCTTCCCGGAAGTAAGCCAAATCCCGGCGGCCCTCGCCTTACCTATATACCACTCCTGCAATCGACCACC
>CAIOIA010000021.1 GCA_903858295.1 uncultured Candidatus Peregrinibacteria bacterium
CGCACATCTCTCCGCACCATCGTCCAGCTCATGCCAAACCAACTCCCCGCTTTGCGCTTCGCACTTTGAGCTTTGCGCTCCACCGCGCCCTCCAATCCCGCACCCCGCCAGTCCGCTGCCAGAAGCCGCCTCCTCCACAAATTCATCAAATTCACGCAACTCTCGTTCCGTACTCAGAATCCTGGCCTGTCTGACCTCATGTAAAGCCACTTTCACTTGAAATTAATAAGCAAAATGCAGTATATATAATACCAGTGAAGCAGGAAAGTTGATTTTCAATTGATTTACTGCTATCATATAAGGAAATTAAGTTATTAAACACAAATAAAACTATGACACACCTCGTATCCAAAGTTCGCACAGGACTTACATTATTGGCAGGGTCAGCTCTATATGGCATGAATGTCATTACAGCTTTCGCGCAGAGCAATGGCTTCCTGAACTCTACAGACAGCCCAGCTCTCATCACAGGCTCCACAGGCGGACAGTCATCTGCCAGAGCTCTCGTGCTCACTATCGTCAATTTCTTCCTCGGATTCCTTGGCTTACTGGCCGTACTTATGGTCATTTACGGAGGTGTCTTGGTACTCACTGCAGGAGCCAAACCGGAAGAAGCAGCTAAAGGCAAGAAAGTCCTTATGTTCGCCGCCATCGGTATCATCATCATCCTATTGTCATTCGCGATGATCTCGACTATCCTCGGCGCCGCTTCAGGCACAGCCGCTTAATCGCGAGCCTCCCACAACACAACGAAATCAGAAACCCCCGACCTAAACCCCCGGGGGTTTTAATTTACCACCAACTCGCCTTGACAAATCCAGCAATTAAATGATAAATCATAAGAACTACATAAGTTTCTATATGAAACCGTTGCGAGCCGCCGCAGTGATCAGAACAGATCATGGATTATTACTGGGAGGTGATAGTTACAAAGATTGGCATAGAGCAGAAGTGCTCGAGTCATTGGAAGTCAAAAGGGAAAATGCTTTACGCAGGGGGAGAAGAGCGAAAGCAGAGAGATTCCTTCTCGCTAAATCGTTGGTAGAAGACCAGGGGAGACTTTCTCTAATCGGAGGGACGGTAGACCCGGCGGATTATCTGAGTGCCGGAGCAGAGGAGCGTATAGATGTCGAAAGCCCACGCTTCATGAAGGAGCTGGACCAGACCATGAAAGTTATCAGGAATACTGTAGTCCGTGAGGTCCGGGAAGAGTTGTCATTGGAAGTAGATCCTGATTCTGTGAGGTTTGTTCAGCGTATTATCGGTGCCAATAGAAATCATATAATTTGCACAGTTTTCGCACAGGGAGAGATACAGATAAATCATGAAGAAATTCTGGGACTGGGGCTGATTACAGACCATCTCCCGGCTATTCCTCAAAATCATTATTTCTATCAATATCATGCCGTACATTTCCATACGAGTTATCTGCATGATGAGGAAATGCATAAGAAGATAAGGAAAATGCCGGTTTCCAGATTGAGAGTTAGTAGACCGCTGGTGTATGACCTTTATCGATACCAGAGCACTGGTCGAGCTTACGCACACGGGAAGAATAATTTCAGCGAAAGAGAAACACCCAAAATGCTCAGATCCACACGCAATTTCACAATTATTGAAGCCCCGGAATCATCCATTCCTCCTTCAGCAGAAACAGCTTCCATATCTCCGCCATCCACTCCAGCGCCATTTGTCGGAGTAGTAGGCAAAGTCCCATCAGACTATCCAGCCGCCCCATCGCACACGCCGTCCACTCACGGCTCAGCCAAACCAGGCAAATCCTAACAATATCCGCTAATATTCCAATCCCCCACTTTCCTGAATAGGGAATTTAAATTTGACTTGAGTCAGGGCTTATCCTAGAATTCACTCGCTTTCGCGAATGTCCCATCATGCCGGTTTCGCGGGGCAACCAATAAGAAATCGTCGGGGTGTAGCGCAGTTGGCTAGCGCGCCTGGTTTGGGACCAGGAGGTCCAGGGTTCAAGTCCCTGCTCCCCGACCATAGTGAAGCCGTTCAGGCTTCGCAAGTGCCGCCCATAAGCGGCACAAATATAAGCAGCGAAGCTGCCCACTAAGAAAAGATCTTGTTTCATCCACATGGAATTTCTAAGAGACACGAATTGGCAAGAGGTTTTTGAAGGTTGGCGTGATCGGGAGGCCAGTAATCCTGGCTGGATTGAATGCGCGACCAAGGTGAAAGGTTGGCCTGATTGGGAATCCTGGAGATCTTTCACGGCAGGACAAATCGATGCAGCCCATAGAGACTGGGAGATGTTCCAATTTACCGATCCGATGCAGGAAATTCCCGAAATACTGCTTGGACCCTTTTCAGGTTGGCAATCCAGGGTAACCAATAAAAATCAAACAACCTTTAAAGAACTGCTTGAAATCCCTGAGCAGTATGAGGAATGGAGTAAACACACTCGTGTATTAAGCATTATGAACGGACTGCCATTCGCGACAGATTTGATAGGTATTCTCAGGAAAGATATTGACAAGATAGTATGCCTCGAAGGCCACCATCGGGCAACGGCTATCGCTTTAGCTCGGAAGCAAGGCAAACAAATTGATTTTTCTCACACGCCGGTGACCATAGCTTTGACAGAACTGCTTCCGGAAGACTCTAATTTGTTGGATGAGATATTGAAGAGAGGCACATCGAAAAATCCTGAATCATAGAAGGTATTTCCCAGAACCGCTTCGGCAAATTTTGTGATGCGAAAGACGAAATCCATGATGTCCCGATTCGTTCCATCCCAGTTTCTTGGAGCAACCTACCGGAGGGGACGGTAACTCTGGCCGTAGTGATGCAGGACTACGACGCCATCCCAGTCTGCGGATTCAGCTGGATACATTGGTCAGTCGCCAATATCCCGGCAACAATTTCTGGATTAGACGAGAACGCCAGCCGCGAGACGCCTGCCTTACTTCAGGGCAAAAACAGTCTCGCATCCAAGCAAATATGCGGAGACATGCCTGACGAACTTACGAATTTCTACAGTGGTCCCCGCCCACCTGATCAGACCCACGAATACGAGATAACCTGCTACGCTCTAGATACAGAGCTGGATTTGAAGCCAGGATTCAGACTCAATGAACTCATGAGAGCCATGCGAGGCCACATCCTGGATTCGGCATCCATATACGGTAAATATCCGGCACAGAATTAACATTCTTCACACGATTAACTCCTAAATGGCTCCATTACTCGCTGGATATCAGCATCGTCTACCCCAATATCTACGAGTAATTGCTTTAAATTTTCTACTTGAGCAGCTTCATCTTCAGGCAATGGTTCTCCGTATTGGCGGCTATGTGCAGCGCATTTTTTGATATCATCCATTCTAGACGTTGCCAGAAAAGGTATCGTATGTTTTTTGTGCACATCTGCAGCCCTCTTCAACAACGGAATGATCGCACGAAGTTGTACATGGTTGTGGGTTGAATGCATGTTACAACGCAAGGCGTAATCCGTTGCTTCATCCACAAAATCCTGACCATAGGCATTTTCCAGATAATTTATTACTTCAGTCAGTTTATCTTCTCCCACTTGATTGATCATTTCTCTAAAAATAAACATAGCTAGCCCATTAATTATTTCCGGATTAGATATTTTTGCAGCGATTTCCTTTAACAATTGAACGGGTTTCTTATAAAATAATTCTTCAGCTAAATCCAGAAAATACATTATGCTTCGAAAACCGATACCTGTGGCAAGAATCTTCTCGTATTGGAACATACTATGCATACTTGCTAATTCTTCACTAGAAAGATCTGTTATCTTGATGCCACGAACTAATGGGAAAACATCAAAACCATTTTCTGTGACCAAATATGCATCAAGAATAGCTTTCTGATGACCTACAAATTGCATTCCACTATAAGCTATGTCTTCAGGACTATTATCAAATATGATAGATCTTTTTTCACCTGTCGGCGCACCTGTCTTTCTTATCTTTCTGTTTCCACGGCCAGTTCCCGGCTTTATTGAAGTGTCAACCATAACTCTTACACTTTTGTCCGGCATCAGCTCAAAAGAAAAATATCTTTGATAATCTCTCACCTTTTCCAGGTATTCATCCAAAGCCTGTCTGGCTTCTTTACTTAATACCTTTTGTTCCGAAGTTGTTTGCTGTGCAGCCAGCAAATCATTTTGGATGGCCGTACTTATTGTTGTCACTTCCTGTTGCACTGCTTCAGTCTGATACACAGGGGGCACCTGAACTTGTACTTCTCCGGACAGATCCGGTGTCACAGCCACCAGTGGATTTGTATCTTCAACTATTCGACTTGTCATAAATTTTGGGTTTAATTAATAGTTAATCCTCTTCTGCAATAATATCTCGATTTGGATATATTTTAGCGACAAGCTCTTTCGCTAACACTTTGTCGCATTGACCATAGTCCTCACTTCTTCCGTAGATTCTGATTTTATCTTCTGAAACTTTTATGTGCCCGCCACCGAGACTCTTTACTTCACCTTCAAACCCTCTGGAATTCAGATTATTTTTAAACCCATCTTTTATTTCTGAATGATACCTTCTGTTACCTTGATTACCGACGGTCAAAAAAGTGATTCCCTGAAATTCCACGAGCATGAATTTCCCAGAATAGCCATCAGGAAGATCAACTGTCTCTATTTGATTGATATTCATTGCACCATCGGCTGCGTATTCATCCAAGGCTTTTAACCTACGTGCCAAGTGAAGAGTAGCCTGCACACCTGATTTTCGCACAGTTTCAGCCATGCTGCTTTCTAAAGCACTGCGAGCTGAATTTACATCGTCAGATGTAATTGTGTATTCCATAGCATTAGCAGCTTCACCAGCAATTTGAAATCTGCCACCTGTTATCAGGGAAACTACTGCATCTCGAGTAGGCCCATGGATATCGCTTATTTCGTAAGCTGCACATAGTTCTTTAACTAATTCAAATTTACAATTTATTATTTCTTCCGATATCGCTAATTTAGCCAATTCCACAGCTCTAGGATCAGTACCGTATTTAGCCCTAAAATTTGGATATCTTAACAGATTTGCAAGACCAGGAACTACACCTGTGCAATTTTTAAATTTCCCCCATAGTATATCTATAATCTCACCAATGCGATCAACTGGGATTTCATTGACTGAGCTGAAGTAAAAAAGACATTTACTCCATTCAAATATTTGTATGATAGGCCGTTCTATGGATAATTTTTCACAAAGGGATGTTAGAGTATCCAGTTTTTGAGAAATATCTTCAACTTCAGCTAATCTTTTATCGACAAAATATACAAAACCCACTCTTACGCGATCGATAATACTAATCTTTTCTGCAAAATTATACAATTTCTCTACTGTCCAATCATTTGATGTATCATGTTCTTCATTTATATCCAGTAATCTCCTTTGTATATATAATACAGCTAGTTGCTGAGCCCTCTCGTCAAATTGTGCAAGTTTTTCCAATACTGTTTCCAAACCTTCGAAGACGCCATATCTCAAATCACTTTTTGTAGAATTGATAATTCCTTTGGAATATGTGACAGCACAATCGATCCATTGTTCTGATCCCTCGGGAAAATATTTCAAACCTTCAGAAATTCTTTGCTGTGGATCATTAATCTGTTTTATGATGAGAGCTATTTCGTCCACAGAGAGTGTAATAGATTGAGGTCTCATTTGAGCACAACAGGATTGATCTAATACTATTGCATTTTGAACCTGCCCTTGAGTAGCTGTGTGTAGCGTCGAAACTTCCTGATCAGCAGGTTCTTCTGCCGGCGATGGCGTCTGCTCTACTCCAGGTACGGATACATGAACTTCTACTTCTCCGGACAGATCCGGTGTCACAGCCACCTGTGGATTTGTATCTTCTACTATTCGACTTGTCATAAATTCTGGGTTTAAAAAATTGTTAAGAAGTAATAATAACAAACTAAATGATATTTGTCAACACCTTTTGACAGCAAACTTTATAAATGCTAGAATAAAGGCATATGGATATCAAAAAATCACTCATCGAATTTGGCTTTTCCAAAAATGAAGCTGCAGTATACTTAGCCCTGCTTGAACTTGGTACAACTCAGGCAGGCCCGCTGGTGAATATGACCAGGCTTCACCGCATGAAGGTCTATAATGCACTGGAGAAGTTTGTCGAGGAGGGCTATTGCACAATTGTGCGAAAGAAGAATATCAAGATGTTCACAGCGACTGATCCTTCGGCGCTACAGGCAAATATCAAAAGGAAAGAAGCCCTGGTTGCCGGGATTCTGCCAAATCTGAAAGAACTGCAGCAGAAAAACGATCAGCTTGTGGATGTGCGGACTCTGGTCGGCCATGAAGGGTTTACAAATAATATGAGGGATATTCTGGATTCGACCGCACGTCAGAAGGACAAGACCATGCGCATTATTGGTGGAGGCCGCGGCATAGATTTCTATGAAGCGCTTGGTAGCTGGTATGAAGATTATGTCGAGCTTTGCGAAAACATGCAGATCAAGAAGTGGCTTGTTGTACCTGCGATGTATCTGAAAGAATTTAAACAAAAATTTGGAAAAGAGAAGAACACTGAACTGCGATCGCTACCGGAAGGACTTAATACGCCAATCTATACAAGAGTGACAGCTGAAATGGTCAGTTTTGAAATCTACCAACCTCAGCTTTTCGTGATACAGATCCGCAACGAAGTGCTCGCCCGAAATTATATGGATTCCTTTGAATTGCTCTGGAAAACGAGTAGATGAAGAGGAGAAGGAGAGAAATTTGAGAACGTCAGTTGTATTAATTAAGGTCTAAGTTTTCCATTTGCAGCTTCTGCAAATAGTTTTCTCTAGAGACAACCTTTTTCCCACTTTCGATCTCAAGGTCTTTTCTGGCGTCTCCGGCAATTTTCCCTCCTTTTGTGCGGCGAGTTTATTCCTGTCAAAGCCTTGTGCATCAGTATTCCTAGCGATTTCCGTCGTGGCAGCTTCTCCAAGCATGGAGAAAATAAGTTCCAAATCCGTCATGTGATCACGGAGATTTTCGCACTTCAGGCCTTTGACTTCCTTGTATTCGGCGGGAGTGATTCCGAAGGTAGCCCTGGATATCTCAGCAGTCAGGATGGAATATTCCTGTCCTTCTTTCACACCACGTTTCTGCCATTCATCAGTCAATTCATCGCGGACAGCGATCCCACGCATTCGTTTCTCAATCCATGCGTCGGAATAGCCTTTGGCTTTGTAAAGAGCACGGGTGCGTTTTGTGGCCAATTCTGGGTCTTCGATTTCCTGCACTCTCTCATAACCTACTTTAGCCAGCCAGCGCTTGAAAGGCTCTGCTTTCGGGGAAGGGATAGATTGGATAATGCGGAAAATGCCTTCAGTGTTCGCGCAGACCTGTTCACGCATTTTCCCATCCTCGGCAAGTAGTGGCAACCTATGGACAATTTGTCCATAGGTTGATTTCAGCGTCTCGTCGCGCTGAAGGACCTTATTAAAGTATTCTCTCGGGTCTTTGCTGTCGGTTAAAACGCCGACGACATCGTGAATGGAGAACCACCACTCATTTTTGTAAATGGTTTTCCGTATCTCCTTGCCATGAAATAAAGCGAGTTTAGTAGTCATATTTTGGAATTATTTATACATCATCCTATGACAAATCCAGGCCAGTATCAAGAATGTTAGAAATTTCTTAATAATATTTTAGAAATATTTCATTTCTTGACTGTAGTCCGCAGAAACTCAATCTTTCGATCAACCTTTTCGTAAGGATGAAATAACTCATCAAACTTCTCTCTCAGACTATGAAGATTTGGCTTGCTCTCGGCAACCTCCACAGCCAATTTCTGTATCTTTTCCTCGGTGTTCTTTTCGCCTTTGCGAGGCTTTATTACTGGATTAGACCAAAGCGCTTCGGCATATACGGTAGGATCTGAGCTGAATTCATAGATAGTACGCATCTGCTCCCATATACCAAGCAAGACCTGGTCCAATTGTCGCGACAAGTCCTCTCTCTCTTTCTGGAAAATTTTCACCAGTTCCGCAAGCTCCTCAGGTTTGAGATGTTTGGCGGCAATTTCAGAATCTATGAAATCATAATTCCTGCCTTGATTCAGCTTATGATAAATCACAAGCGCCGGATTACTGATATTGATCTTTGATCCGTCTTCTATAGTCGCACTTCTAGCCTCAAACCATTCTCTCGGCAACACGGCATCATTATATGCAATCCTGACATCTCCAGAAGCGGTCTCATGATGTATATGTAAATCAAAGAAATTTGCCTCTCCGTTCTGCACCACCTCTCCATCAGCATCAACTTTACAGATCAGGAAATCTAGTTTTTCTCCAGAATCTCCATCACGAAAAGGCCTCATCATTTTCTTCCCGTTTTCGATATAGCTCACGAATATACCATATCCACGAGTGTGAAGATGTCCCGCCAGAGCCACGGCATCTTTCGATAGTATGCTCAGATCGATGTCCTTATGCGCTCTCACCTGCTTTCCTTCGAATAGTGAGATATTACTAGCTCCATCCAAGCTCCAGTAGAAATTAGCTCCGTCGAATATTTTCCCCACAGCTGCCAGATTTTTCTGATGTTTAGTCTTTTCGGCTTCTGTAGGCGGTAAATACTTGCCATCTTTATCGAGTTCAGCACCATGAAATTCACCCCACGCAGGACGCTCTTGTGTTTTCTGAAGCGATTTTCCGTCTTCGCCATCTTCCACGACGGCATCTGTACTTTGTGACATCTTCATAAATTCATTTGAAAGCTGATCTGTATATTATATCAATATTTTGGTATTCTTCACACACAAAAGGAAACCAGGTCAGGATAAACACATCATTCGCTAACCATGGAAATCTCCGCCAAAAAGCTCACCAAGACCCAGGTCTATGACCCGCAGGGCGCTCCTATCTGTAAGCTTCGCCGTGCCATCATCGACCCTGACAACGGCCAGATTCTAGGGTTTATCACAAGTCTCCGCAGATTCGGTCTCGTACCACGCGCGAATATCATCTCTCCGCAGGACATTATTTATTGGAAGAAAGACATCCTCATACTCGGACTTAACTACGAATTTTATCACTCCGCAGATTTGGTGCGTGTCGACCGCCTGATGAAGACCCATAAATCCAATCTGCTGGGGCGCAAAGTCCGCACTGAGAGCGGTCAATCGCTCGGCAGGGTCAGCGATTACAGTCTAAATCAGAATCTGAAAATCCTGGCCAGCATCACGAGTCAGAAGAAATTCCTGCGCATATTCGCGCACGACACACGCGTAATACATCAGAAAAACATAATCGAAATCACCCCATCGGAAATCATCGTCAGAGATTCCACAGTCAAATTACGGCAGATCAGTCCGCTCCGAAATACTGCTGATAAATTTTCTCTACAAAGCTCCCCCACTTGCAATCGGGCATAATCTTCGCCTGAAGCCCGTACATTTTCCTGAAATCTCCGGCCTTTTCGTGATCCATCCCATACACATGCAGCACCCCATGCACGAAGAGAAATTCCAGCTCTTCGCCCAACATAAGACCATGTTCAGCCGCTTGTCCCTTAGCTATCATCGGCGCGATAAATATCTGTCCAATCAGATTTGCTCTAGGGAATTCCTCAGCCTCCAGATAAGAGAAAGACAGTACGTCAGTCACCGCATCTTTTCCACGAAACTTTTTATTTAATTCCTTTATTTCATCCTCATCCACGAAGTACAATTCCAGTATCCCGTCACGACCACTCTCGCCAGCTATCACGCCAGCCGCCCGCAAAACCCGCAGCGACTTCTTCAGCAAATCTTCGAAATTGCCACCAGGTAATTTCACTCCGCTCCTGTTTGTCTGCACCAGCTGAATCATGGCTTCAGTATGTCACAAATTACCTTGTCTACCGTTGTCGACATCTGACGTCTTCTGTCCACTCGCCACAATTTTCTGTGTACTTTCCAGCAAATCCAGAAATTCCGTTTTCGATATATTATCATCTGGTTGGAAATTCTCGGTAGATGCGATGATACCTTTGTCTGCAGCACCAGCGATATATCGCGCATACCACCACTCATTTTCATTCAGCCCCTCAGTCATCCAATTCGGCTTCAGATCAAGCATAGCCAATTCGAATTTCTCTTTCCAGCCCATCAGTCCGCTGGCACCGAGCACCAGCTTCAGCGCCTCCACACGGCTTATCGGCTGCAAAGGCCTATAAGGGCTTTCCTCCTCAGCATAATAACCTCTCACCAGATCTAGCTCGGTGGCGATCTTGATGGCTTTGTAGTATCTATATGCCGGTCCTACATCTGGATAAAGAATCATCGGATTGGTCTTAAATCCATGGAAATTCGTCATTGCGCTGAAGCTAAATAAGCATTCATCTGGTTTATCTTCACATTCACTCAGAAATTTACGGTTTTTCTGCTCGAGCTGGAAATGCTTCACCACCAGATTTGTGGCTTCTCCCCTATTCAAATAGCTATTTTTCCTGATCGTACTTCCCCACTCTGCTGCGGATTTGGCAGCCAAAGCATCGGTCGAATCAGTCGCCAGTGCCTGAACCACATTTAATCCGCTGACCAAAGCCAGAAACAACGCCAAGATGAATTTATTGTAACCGCTACTCGACATGATATTTTTGTCTTTAAGCCAGCAAATTATAGTCAGAAATGTCCTGCACAACAAGAGAAAAACCAATCTCGAGCCACCCACTCTCCCGCCCGGACAGGAAATCAAACTTTATCAATATTCCAGACAAAAGGATATTACACAGCCAGAGCAGCCACTCCCAGAGAAAGCTGCGTTCGGGAGCTTAAATAAGCCAATAAAAAATCACAAAAATAACTGTGGCCTGACTGTGCAGTGAGTTGATCTTGTTTTGGTTCGCGCATGCCGGGTGACTGGAGTGCTTTGACGGAGTTGGTTTCGTCATTTTTGCAATTTTTTATTGGCGTATTTAAGCCCCTCACTCCGAATTTCTCTGAGAGTGGCTGCTCTGGCTGTGCACAGCCATTGTCCTGCCATGTCCACAGTTGTCTACCCCTGTCTGTCTATGTCAGTCCTCTCCTGTCTACTGCTGTCGTCCATAGGTGATAAGGCTTGTAGCCATCGGGTCTTCGGTCAGGCACTTCGGCGACAAAAATCGCTGTCTACCCGTGTCGACCGCGATGTCTATAGAAGTCTATAGTCGTCTATCGACACGTTGAGTAGTAGTGCGGCTAAATGGCTCCGTGTAAACCTCGAGTAGTCTATAGCTGTCTATAGACTTCTATAGACAACAGTAGAAACTGTCTATAGACAAGGCACGACAACTCGACTATATTCAAATCAAAGAATATTCAATCCCATGAATGTAATCGATCGCAAACAGGCCTCAGATATGCTTGGCGTATCCATACGCACCATAGACCGCTATATACAGAGGGGAGTTCTCGACAAAGAGGAAATCAACGGCCGCATCTTCATCGACGCCAAAGCTCTCAAGCCTCTCCTGGACAAGAAGAAGATAGCTGCTGAATATATTTCTTCAATCCAGCACACCCAAAGCACTCACCATGTCGCCACCCCGGCACCACAAGCCTCTGAAGACCATTTTTCCGCGATTACATCGACTGCTCGCCATGACACCCGCCAGGAAGGAGACGACCAAATATACAAAAATCTTTACGAAGAGCTTCAGGAGGAATTGAAGACCAAGCAGGAACGCCTGGAAGGCGCAAATTATCGCGTAGGCCAGCTGGAAGGTCTACTCAAGGAGTCTGTTCCATTACTCGATTATCGCAAAGCACTAAGCCTGGAAGCAGAGAAGCGAGATGAGTTGGAGAATTTGCTAAAGCATTTCGAGAAAGACAACGAGACATTAAATCAGACAGTTGAGTCACGCAGGACGGAATTGGAGCAGCTCAGCCGGAAATTAGCACTGGAGAAATTCAACAAAAAAGTATTTGTGACAATTCTGATAATTCTATTTCTGCTTCAGCCACTCTGGCTGCTATTCCCGCCAACTGTGTAGTCGAAGGAGAGCAGGCAGGGGATCAAGGCACGACGACAGAATTTAATTTCAGATCTGTCACTTCTTTCAAATCAATTTTATATTCAGGTTTGTATAAACTCATTCTGGATATGATTCCACCTGCCTGATTCAGCGCTCCGTATAGAGCCTGACTATTTCCAATGGCTTCAAAAGTAAAAGGGGGA
>CAIOIA010000022.1 GCA_903858295.1 uncultured Candidatus Peregrinibacteria bacterium
ACCTGTCTTCAGTCGCAGAAACAATCTTCTGGTGAATGGCGGATCGTATATTACCCAGAAAGTCTCGATATCCGCATAGGGAATGGATGTATGGCCTATCTTCACGCCGAGCTCAGAGAGATTTACTTTTGTGTGTCTAGGCGGGTGGTGCTCATGGATATACCAGTATACGATGCCGAAAACGACGGTAGCCAGCAGCATGCTCCAGTTGCCGCTGAGAGCTTCGGCGACAATAGCGGCGAGCCAGATAACGGCAGCAGTGAGCCACCAGACTGATGACTTCGTGTGTTGCAGATATTCCGGAGCTATCCAGGAAATGGCAGCTTTGTCGAAATCCGGCACTGGGTGCGCGTGAGTGAGATTTTCTTCGTAAACCGATGGATGGTACTGATGTTGTGCGTGAGGCATTTCCGATAATTAATAAATCCTTACTACAATTGATAAATCCTTATATTCTACCAGAAAAACGGCTTTTTCTGAAGGGGCGCGGCTGCGGCGTTCGCTATTCGCGTTGACATACCGTCGCATGGTTGTATATTATTCGCCTGGTATTTTTCTTCAATTATTATGTCAGACAAAACAACTAGAACACACGAAACGAGAGGATGGAGAGAGCTGGTCCGTGAATTAGAGGAAGCCGGCGATGCTACGATTGATGATCTTGATGAGCTTATTGCAGAAGTCTCACAAATGCGCGCTGAAATGCGATACAGGGCAAGACATGCGACTGCACAGACTGCTGCATCTCAAGTGAGACCGAGTCATGATGTCCCTGCCAGAACAACTGAAGTAGAGCGTGAACCGGACAGAAGAGTTTCTTTCGATGAAGCTACTAGTTTCCTTCATGGCAGGCTAGATCTGGAAGCTGCTCGAATTGACGCCATGAAATCACATGGTCGTTGGGGGCTTGTGGACGCAGTAGTCCGTACTGGCGCGATCAATTATCCGAGTCAATATGGAAGGCTTTTCAATAATAATGCCACAGTCAACCTAGAGGACCTTAGACAAGTCCGAGAACGCATCAAGTGCGGAGAGAAATTTACTCCTATCTTTGACCCAGGTGTAAAAACTCTGTGGGAAATGTTTGATATTCTCTTCACTAGGGGAGGAATTCCTCGTTATGGAGCTAGTTCCGGTATTCATAATCTGTATCAACTTCGCAAAATCGATACTAAAACTATTCCAAATCTAGACAATCTCGCCTTGGCATCAACTGAAGTACAACATGCTGCATTCATAACAGCTTATTATGCAGCATCTCCTCTCGCCCCTACCGGTCCTCGAGTAATATTTACACCTGATACAAAAGAAGTTTCATGGACTTCCACTTCCGCTACTGAACAGTTGCAGTTACTTGATAAAGGCGGGATAAAATTCCTAGATCCTATAGCTCACTTCCTTCTTTTTCGTACTCAAGTGGATGCAGGACTTCGCGCACTTGCAGAAGGAACTCGCAATTTCGATGATATGCATAATGACGAATACAGAGAATTTCTGGAGAAAGCTTTTGCTGATCAAACAATATACAAACACCTGCCTGACCTCAAAAAAACCATACTTTATCCTGATTATGTATATGAAATTGGTCGCGTTTGCGGCTTCTCTGTTCCCAAATTTTTAGATTCCAAATCTCATAAAGTTGAAATGGATTTTCACTATCCTGATCACGCTGATTCTAATACTGGAAGTCGCATTGCGCTGGGGTAGTATTATTGGTATTGAAGCCAGATCCCAAACAAATCCTCAATCTTCTCTTTATTTACTTTACACACCTACATGCCTGACAATAATACTAAATCGCCTAAAGGAAGTGACTGGAGAGAGATGGTTCGTGCGATGACAGATCCTGGCGACGCGACTATTGAAGGGCTTGATGCATTGATAGCCGAAGTGACCAAAATGCGAGATGAATTGAGCGAAAAGGCGCGGAAAGCAGCTCTGCATACTATTCATGATGATGGTCTGAAAGCAGTAATTGAACGTGAGCCTGATAAACGTGTATTTATCTGGGAGGCTGAGAGATATCTGAGTGGGCTGCTAGATCTAAATGCAGCCAAAACCGCTGCGATTAACTCACATAGGCGCTATGGGCTTGTGGATGCCGTGGTCCAGTCTGGTGCGATTTCAGGCGCTGCTCAATATGGAAGTCTCTTCATGAAGGCAACTATTAATGCAGCGGATCTTCGTAAAGTTCGTGAAATGCTTATTAGTGGCCATAAAATCCTACCGATATTTGACCCAGGCGTACTTACTCCTGATCAAATGGCTGATGTACTATTCACCAAATGTGGAATTGATAATTATACGGACGGTTTTTCATTCAATAATCTGGTGAATTTGAGGAAAATTGACCCGAAAGACATCTCAGATTTGTCTGGACTTCATGTGAAAACACGCGAAGAACAGCTGGCCGCCTTCCAATCAGCTTATGAGGCAGCTCCAGCGCTGACACCTACCGGCCCGCGCATACTTTTTACATCTGATATTCACGAAGTATCCGGAACCGGTTATTCAGCCACTCTAGAAATGCAAGACATTGCGAGTGGCGACATAAGACCACTTGATCCAAATGCTGACTTTCTTCGAGTGTTTACTCAAATGGATGAAGGGCTTCGCAAACTTGCTGGAGAAGATGAAAATTTTGACGATATGAATCATGCTTCATATAGACAATTATTGGACAAAGCCTACACTAGTCACACGATAAGCACATACATGCCCGACCGAGTGAAGGCCACCGCCTATCCGAATTATGTTTTCCCAAACGGAAATGTTCTTTTCAGATATTTCAATTCCGGCTCTCGTAAAATGCTTCTCTTCTCATGCCCTCCTAATATTGCCAATAGTAGTCGAGGAAGTCGAGTATCGCTTGGGTAGTATTCTATGCTGATTAGCCGAAATTCTATCCGTCTGAGTACGCTGCGTGGCGATTAGCTTGATTTGAAGCATTGATTTTGGTAGATTCCGGTTACTTTCTTTGTGCTTTCGGGTCTGGTCGCGTGATGCGGCTGGAGACACACCGCACAGGTGTCACATCCATAAAACAGCTATCCGAAGGCTAAAAGTAAATATATCCTAACCCATACAAAGAATGGCAAATACAGGTAACAAGTATGAGTTGATGGTAATCATCGACTCCGGAATTGGTCAGGCCAGCATAGACAAAAGGCTGGAATCAATCAAAAAGCAGCTCTCCAAACACGGAGAAATTTTCTTCGAAGATGTGTGGGGCGAGAGAGATTTCGGATACACCATCAAAGGCCGAGACAAGGGGCATTATGCAGTCTACGGATTCACTTTCGAGGGTCAAGAATTGAAAGAATTAGAGACTTCTCTACGACTTGAGCCTGAAGTCATCAGACATATGATTGTGAAGGTTCCTCTCAAGTATGAACCAAAATCACTTGAAACAATGACAGCAGCCCATGCGGCAGCGAAAGAAGCGGCAGCTCTAGCGGCTGACAAGAAATAGTCGAGCCCGTAATCATTATCCGAATATTAAATTTAAATATATATGGCAAAGAATAAATACAACAAACAATGCCCTTTCACGGCAGATGGCGTAAACTACATCGATTACAAGGATGCCGGCTTACTTAGAAAATATGTATCCAAATATGGCAAGATCGTTCCTAGATACTATACAGGCGTAAGTCTCAAGTATCAGAAAATGCTTTCACAAGCCATCAAAAGAGCCAGACAGATGGGTCTGCTTAAATTCGTAAGATAGAGTGGGCTTGACATAATGATTGATTTTTTTATGGATTCTGTTATGATGGGGGCTGTAATTTGTAGAAAGCTGATAGCTAAGCGGTTTCTGAGGATATTAGTATCTTAAGTTCAAACTTATTAGTACGATGCACAATTCACAAGTAGATGGTTCCGGTTTAATGATAGAGACCAATCTGGCAGCGAGAAAAGCAAGACATAGAAGAGTCTTCGCTGGGGCACAAAACTGGTCAAAGTCTTTTTCTTCGATGTTCGGAGCTTTCGGCACGACCCGAGACGCTGAGCTGGTACGACCTGCCCGCCGAGTCTCCAAGCTGTCCCCTTCCGCACGTCTTTTCAGATCTTATGGCCTGGCAGTGACTGTTATTTTCATCATCGGTGCTATCAATCCGGCTAGTGCTTATTCGAATAATGGTTTCGACACCGCATCGCTTGAGGGCGTACAGGATTTCTACGGCAGCGACAGCCTGATATCTGACGAAGATGGCTATATCGCGAAGATAAATCCGCAAACCGAGCTGGCGGACCGTACTACTATGAATGGCAAGTTGGCTCATGAGATCCAATCTGGAGACACTCTATCGACAATAGCTGAAGAATATGGACTCAAGACCAATACTGTGATGTGGGAAAACGGATTGTCCAGTACTTCCACACTGAAAGTAGGCAGTACTCTTATCATTCCGCCAGTAGATGGCGTTACGCATGTCGTAAATAAGGGCCAGGATATCTCGAAAATAGCCAGTCTATATAGCGTCCCTGCCGACACAGTTATTAAGCAGAATCAACTCGATGCCAGTGCGACTCTCGTCCCCGGGCAGAGTATATTCATCCCTGGTGCCAAGCCACTCCCTACAGCTGCACCTATCAGAAACACTTTGGATCGTGGAGTTAGTGGCACTAGACTTATCGCAGCCAACTCGCTTAGAAAAAACAATATCGGCAGCACGGCCCTAGTATCAGGCGCTGAAATAGGAGATGATAGCAGCGCAGGACCGGCTACAGGTAAAACCATGATTTTCCCTACACGTGGCTCGATTACGCAATATTATCATGCAGGTCACTATGCCGATGATATAGCAGATCGCAGCAAACCACCTATCTGGGCGGCTGCTGATGGAGTTGTCGTGAAGGCTTCCAGCGGTACATGGGGAGGCGGATATGGTAATTACGTCATCATAGATCACGGGAATGGATTGCAGACTCTGTATGGACATATGGAATATCTGTCAGTGTCTGTCGGAGATCATGTGACTCAGGGACAGGTAATAGGTAAGATGGGACGAAGCGGTAATGTCAGAGGCGTCACTGGTATTCATTTGCATTTTGAAGTTCGTCTAAATGGAGTCAAGAAAAACCCTACTTCGTATTTCTAGGACATTGCTGTTTCTGCCGAGGCTGCCTTTGCTTGCGCTGATCTGGCTGTATCAGAAGACCTTGTCGCCGGACCACGGTTTAATTAGAGGTCTTTTCCCGCACGGATATTGCCGGTTTCAGCCGTCCTGCTCGGAGTATGGATTTCAAGCCGTGAAGCGTTATGGCGTGCTGCGTGGCGTCGTGAAGGCTGTGTGGAGAGTGGTAAGGTGCAACCCCTGGAACGATGGTGGGGTGGATGAGCCTTAGAGGCCTAATATTAGTTTAATTCAAAGTAGCTGCTCTCGAAGAAAGCTGCGTTCTGGAGCTTAACTCACTTCATTTATTTGAAGTGTTTTCAGGCTTAAGCCAATCATGGCGCCTACTGGCAGAAGTTTTGCGATGTGTCCTCCCTGATAAGTCGCCGTTCTGGCGAATATTACTGTGTCAATAAATGCTTTAACTTTAGGACCTACGCTAAGATTTGAGGCAGAATTCAGGACTTTGGATGCTTTGAGGATTTTTGTTCCGCCAAACAGAAATATAATAGAGTAGAGAAGTGAAATAACTGCTGTAATTTCACGACTTGTGTCCATCTGGGAATGTACAAATTTCAGACTGCGTAATACGGCGCATATTTGATTGTAATTCATTCCATAGGATCTGTTCACAGCGTCATCGAAATCCCGATAACTCTTCGGATTAATAAGGTTCAATAACCCTACGACAGCCGCCTCAATCCCCTCTGCCGGCGCAATCAGATACCTTTCATATGTATCAATTTGTACTGATTTAGTACGACCCGTTGCTGATAATAAAAATTTCTCAACATTGGACTGAGGAAATAATTCCTCCCAAAGAGCATTCATAAATTCTCGAAGCTCCTTTTTGTCCGCCTCCGTGAATGGGGTAGCTTCTAGTGGTAATTCACCGCGCATGGCAGCTCCAAGAGTCTTGTCTGTCTTCTCCAGTATATCACTATCAACTTGTATGATAAGTCTGTTTAATGTCTGAATATGTAGATTGTATTCATCTATTGCCTGCAGAATGTAGGCATCTTTGACTGTGTTTTTATTCTTGTCTATTTGATCCAGCAGGCTATCGATGGTGGCCATAAGCCCAGCGATCTTGGCATTATTAGCGTGCTTTTTCCAGAACTCCTGATGATCATTCTCAAAGTTTTTGAAGTTTTTCTTGAAATCAGCAAAATCTCGTTTTAGTTCTGGCAAATGGTGTTCCAGGGCTGCTCTTTGAGCAGGTGTGATTTCTACAAGATGTGCGCTGCTTCCTGATGGATTGTTTTTCTGTGCTTCAACTTTCTTTTTGTCTGGTGTGGCCATATTTGTGGATCACTATTAAATTAAGTGTTCTGGTAATTATACATGTATTGAGACGCGGATTCAACGGTCCCGGTGAATTTTTGGCATAAGAGAAACATCTTGCAGATCTTATCTTCCAGGTGATTGGCGAATCAGTAGAAAGGTATTAATATTTAGCATCAAGAACTGGTTGAAAGTTACAAGTTTGGTGAATGTGATCTCGTCGCGTGTTCCAGCTCGTGGTGTGCTCGGCAAAGTGGCTTCATGCTGCGCGGGTCGTGCTCGGCAAAAAACGCAAAAGGCTTCTCGTGATGAATCTGTTCTGCGCGCTGCCCACACCCCTGATGAGCACATTTACTGCCAAATTCTAATTTCAGAATTCTCCTGATTTTCACAGGAATATGACGAGACTCAGCAGTTGGCTTGCTACTCACGATAGCCGTCCCGCTTTTCTCTTTGCGCTTTGCTTTTTGAGCTTGCACAATCTCCATTTTTTGTCGGGCAATTTCAGCCTCTCTAGCACACATGGCGCCAAGTATTATCTCATTAATATCTATCTCTTTATCAATCAATTCTTTCAATTTTATTTTCACTTCTGGAGACAAAGCATTCAGAATTTCGTAGTCATGGTTCTGTCCGGCTGGGGAAATCACATCTTCACTTTTACACCCGGGCGTAAAATCACACCCCGATAATGTCGTCACTAAGCCATCCATATTTTGAGTCTCGGCAAAATCATGACCAACAATACAATCTCCAGACAAATCCACTAAATGTCCGCTCACGTTCAAATCGCAAATTCCACCGTTTTTCATTTTGCGCTCTACGCTTTGGGCTTCAATTACCATCACCTCCACCGCTCGACGCGACAAGGTCATGATTTTCTCACATATCTCAGCCTCATTTTCCACATTCACAATGCTGGCCACTCGGGATAATTTACTCAAACCAATTTCACCGTTCACTAGCGCTGCATGCAGTTTCGGCATTGCTTCGAACCGCTTCTCCAATCGCAAAACATCGTCCACAAGCCGTCTACCGACTCCACCCAGCACAGCTGCAAAATGATAAATCGAGCTGTAGCCGCGGCGTTCATAGAGACGGCGTACGTTCACTTCAGGCAATAAGCCGATAAATTTGCGTCGTGCCTCAAGCGCTTCGGCTCCACATTTCTTACAGATGGCGTAGAGTTCAGGGTCTGTCATGAGAGCTTGAGTTTTGTTCATATATTTCTAGTTATTGAATGCTAGAAATGTAGCATAGACAAGCCTATAAGTCGCTATTTCTGGCTTGTATTCACCTGTCAAATTGTAGCGCAACAACCTCGCGATATTGGCTGCCATAAGCCATTTGCGTATTCTTTAAATTTCTGCCGAGGAAACAGTATATGTTATAATAGACACCTGTAAAAACGCTTCCGCAAGCTATTCCGATGAGTGATATTGTTCAGTGATGTTGTAATGTAGACGCTTATTCAAATTTGCCTTGAGAGAGCCACTGGCATAAGATGTGTGGGATTTAACATGCGAATATGGTGGCTGATGGATACAATCGGGAGGATGCCTGGGAGGATTATTATCGGAAGCATGGCGTAGAGAAGAGTGGCGAAAGTGATTTTCGTGGCTTCGCGGAGCTGCTGGCGGAGCGTGGGACTAAGGGCTATGATAAGGGAGAAAAGCAATATGGCTCACCTGATAAATCCAAACATAAGGAGCTGAATTTCACTTATCCCGATGAGCCGCAGGCCAAGCTGGATTTGCATGGAATGGTGCTGGAAGAGGCCGAGAGAGAAGTGGAGAAATTCGTCCGTGACTGCCGCGAGATGCAGATGAATTTTGTCATCATCGTGCCTGGAATTGGCCGGAACAGCGAGGATGGCCGATCGAAACTGAGGCCTATGGTGGTCAATAAGCTTGTGGACCTTCAGAATAATCAGCGTATAAGGAATTTCAAAACGGCTGAGCCGAAGCATGGAGGGCTTGGAGCTGTGTATGTGTATTTGAAATAATAACACGAGGTCGATTCATATTTCCATACAGCCCGCGCCCCAATAATGCTATTGGAGTTGAGGTGAAAAATTAGTAAAATGGGCTTTGCCAGAAGGCGAATGAGTTTATGGATTTAATACTTATATTACTATGGAAAGAATTCTAAGTGATGAGATTGCGCAGCATCAGGGTAAACAAATCATGCTGAAAGGCTGGATATATAATACGCGCATATTCAAAGATTTCGCTTTCGTCATCCTGAGAGACAGGAGAGGGCTTGTGCAATGCGTACTGAATAAACCCGAAGAACTTGAGAAAATCAAAGACGTGCAGGTAGAGACTGTGATAGAAGTCATCGGCACTCCTATCAAGCAACAGGGATCTGAGGAGAACTATGAATTGGCTGACAGCTCTATCAAGATCGTGAACCCAGTGATGGAAGTGTTGCCTGTAATTATCAATAAAAAAATTCTTGATCTGAATCTCGATACACTCCTGAACAATCGTCCCCTCACCATCAGAAATGTGAAGCAGCAGGCTATCTTCCGCATACATGGTATAGCCCAGCAGGCTTATCGGGACTTCATGCTGAGCCGTGACGTCGTGGAATTCTTCCCACCTACCATCCTTACCGGCAGCTCAGAAGGCGGGTCGGAACTTTTCACCGTCAAATACTTCGAGAAGGATGCGAAACTCAGCCAAAGCGCGCAGCTATATAAGCAAATCTGCATAGGTGCTTTCGAGAGAGTATTTGCTATCGCCAAGTGCTTCAGAGCTGAGAAATATGCCACTTCCCGCCATCTGACAGAAGCCACCCAGTATGAGTTTGAGATGGCTTTCGTGGATAACATAGATCAGATACTGGATTTCCTGCAGGAGACAATCAGATTTATGGTAACCGCTATCAAGACCAAGGGCGCGAAAGACCTGAAGACGCTTGGGATAGAGATACTGGATGTGCCACCTACGATTCCGAAAGTAACTATGAAAGAAGCCCAGGAAATCGTCTTCAAGGAGAGCGATGGCAAGCAGGACGACCGTCTGGAACCCGATATGTCGCCGGAAGGTGAGAGAATTATGGGTGCGTGGGCGAAGAAAACTCATCAGTCGAATTATGTGTTTATCACTCATTATCCGAAGAAGAAGAGAGCCTTCTACTCCCAGCAGAATGCGGAAGATGGCACATTGACCGACAGTTATGACTGCATCGCAGGTGGGTTCGAGATAGCTTCCGGAGCGATACGAATTAATACCTATGATACGCTAAGACAATCGGCCATAGAGAAAGGAATTGACCCTTCTACCATAGAGGATTATCTGAATATTTTTAAATACGGAATGCCTCCTCATGCTGGATTTGGAATGGGCGTCGAAAGATTTACCCAGTCTTTGCTGGAAGCCGCCAATGTACGCGAGGTGACTATGTTCCCTAGAGATGTGAACAGATTGACTCCGTAGTGGTTGGGGCGTGCTGAATCGGTGATGGGAGAAAGTGAGAAGTGCAAAGCGAAAAGCGAAGATGTGGTAGAGTAAAGCTTATAACTCAAGCGCTTAGTGAAAATTGGAACGTGGCAGTGCGGTGACTGTGCTGGCTGCAAAACTTCTAACAATAAATTGCATGTCAATAATACAAGCGCTGATTCTAGGCTTATTGCAGGGACTGACTGAATTTTTGCCTGTGTCTTCTTC
>CAIOIA010000023.1 GCA_903858295.1 uncultured Candidatus Peregrinibacteria bacterium
AAAGTGGCTAGTACATCGAACGGAATGATTGATATATTGCCGAACCCGATGATGTCGTCTTTGAATGAATTGGTATAGACGAAGGCGTTTATCCACGGGAAGAACTGCCACAAATATTTGTATACCAGAAGTGGGGCTACGGCCAAGGCTCCTGACATAAACAAGTGGATGGAAGTGACTTTGTTCTCGGGCTGCTTCTTATAAAAAATATATCCCCAGAATATGGCTGGTATTATGGCGAGAAGGCCGGCAATGGCGAGATTGATTAACTTGTAATCCAGCATTTGGTGTTTTTCGTGATTATTGACACAATAATGAATCCTTTCATTGTACCATAGATGGAGGCAATTATCAACTTGACACACAGTGCGTACTCCACAGGAATCCGGCAGGCAGGTGATATTTTTTCTGCAAATCTGCGTAAGTTGGCAGTATATTCCTCATTACGGCTAAATTTCGCCTTGCTTAAGGCAAAATTCTTACGCCTTCATTTCGGATACTGCTCAACTTACTCCGACGCTGCAGAAAAAATATCACCTGCCTGCCGGATTCCACGGTATATCATCTGATTGTATGCGTTTGCTTGATATTAGGCCTTTAACAGGGTTAAAGTGGGGGTGGATTGGATTATTTTTTGCTTATGCTGAAGAGGTTGGAGTTGGAAAATTTTCGGAATTATCAGAAGCTGAAGCTGGACTTCAAGAGGGATTCTGGGCTTACATATCTGATCGGTGACAATGGGCAGGGGAAGACCAATGTGCTTGAGGCCATATATATGCTGGCTTTGGCTAAGTCCTTCCGTGTCGCTGACACAGACAATCTGATAAAATGGTCGGCTGACTTCGGGCGAATCAAAGGGAATTTCGCTGATGAGATACGCGGAGAGACTTCGCTGGAAGTATTCCTCGGACACGCGCCGCAGCCCGGGCGAGTGTTCAAAGTGAACGGAGTCAAGAGTTCGGCTGTGAATTTCGTAGGGAGAGTGAGGGTGGTATTCTTCCATCCTGAGGATTTGAATGTGCTTTATCTCGGGCCCGATCTCCGTAGGCGTTATCTGGATATAATGATTCTGCAGAAGAGCCGCGAGTATTTCGAGGCGATTAGAAAATTTAAAAAAATCCGAGAGCATAGGAACGCCCTGCTCGGGGCTATTCGCGAAGGGATGGGAAGAACTGGAGATCTCGACGTGTGGGACAGCCAGCTGGTCAGGGAGGGCAGTCTGATCTGGCGGGCTAGGGCTGAGGCTATGAGTTATATCAACTCACGACTGGGTGATAAGTACGAAGAAATTAGCGGAGCCGAGATAGAGCTGAAAGTAGATTACAAAAACAGTTTGGGGCTGAATTATGATTTGATTGGTTTTACTTCCAATCTGTCAGAAATATACGCCGAGGAGTTGAGACGAGGACGCGACAGAGACATCGCATCAGGACGCACACAGCTGGGACCACATCGCGACGAGATGGATTTCAAGCTCGAAGGCAAGCCAATACTGGATCATGCCTCGCGTGGTGAATTCCGGACCATACTACTCGCTCTGAAACTTATAGAAATGGATTATTTCTCTGAAGATGGAGAGAGACCTATACTGCTTCTGGACGATGTATTCTCAGAACTTGATCACGAAAGACAAAGATTTCTGCTGGAGAAAGTGGTGGATTTCCAGACCTTCATCACCACTACGAAAGATTCAGCCGTGATAAATCAGGAGAAATTATTGGCCGGCGATTTCATCGAAGTGAAGGGCGGGGCGCTGATATGAGGTGTGGAAGTCTTATGCGTGACTTAATTTAATAATTTTGATCCCTTGGAGTTAAAACCTTGAGGTTCTGCTTCTTTTCGTTCCTCCTCCGCTTCTTGTCTGTTTTCCAAAATCTCAATTGAAATCGTAATTATAGCACTCCAAATGCTATCGAGGACTGGTAAGACTTTCTTCTCGAAAACTTTATCAAATGTTTCCGAAACGTCAAAACACTTTTGTTCCAGAAGGGCTGAATACTGCGAAAATTTGGCTGGGATGTTTTTGTATACAGCAGCCTCGTCCTTCAAGACATCAAAAGATGTTTCGTAGGATGCCTCCAAAAATTCTACGACTTCATCCACTATATTATCTATCAATGACTCTGATTCTTCGAATTCCTTCCTGGCTTCCATAAACTCATCAGATAATACCCAAGAGACGCCCTCAAACACATTCTCTCGGCTTTGATCAGGCGCTGTCTGCTGGAATCTATCTCTCACACCCTGGATAATCCCGTCTATCCTGGCTAAAGCCTGCTCATAAGTCTCATTCGATAAAACGCTGTCTATAGATACGGAATTGATGTATTCCGCACCAACCAATTTTCCGGATGGAGAAACATAATTACTCAATATCTCGTAAGTGGAAGCCAGTTGGTTATTCCAATCGCAAACTTCAGTAAAATCCGGCCCATCGGAAATCATCGACTCATATACACCATTCAGATGAGCACACAATAATATAAGTGAAGCCATGCTAATATTTTCACCCATACTTCGTAACTCATGGCAAAGCGCATATGCAAGCCTCTTGAAAGACTCTTCCAGGATTATATTCAGAATTTCATCGCTCAGGTTGTCACGATCTGAGTGACGGCCACATGCGAAGTGATTTAGGCAATTATTGAAAGTCTTCTCAGGATTTAATCCTGCAATTATTTCGTTGATTCTAGACTGGTCTTTATCTTCCAGCTGATAACTGTCTATGAGGACTGGTGAAGTTGTGGACATGTGTGAGTGATAATAAGGCGTGAATTTACTATAAATAACTGGATTTTGTCAAATCCGTTTATGCTGGAGGGGCAGGCCGACTTCTGATATTATCGGCTCGAGTTATTTTTTAACATTTCATTATGTCTGCAAGTATTGATCAGGCCAATTCCCAAGAAGAGAAGCTGCAGCATATGCGACACTCGTGTGCGCACATGCTTGCTCAAGCCGTGCTGGATATGTTTCCGGAAGCGAAACTGGCAATAGGGCCGACGATTGAGAATGGATTTTACTATGATTTCGAATTACCTCGCACGCTTATACCTGAGGATTTGGCGCTTATAGAAGACAAGATGAAGCATATCGCCAAACAGAGACAGACTTTCCATCGTGTGGAAGAACCTGTGAAGAAGGCTGTGGAATTTCTCGAAGGTAAAGGGCAGCCATATAAGGTGGAACTGGCTGAGGATCTGGGCAAAGCCGGAGAGACTACTGTGTCTTTCTATGAGAATAAATTGCCAAACGGGGAGCTGAAATTCTGGGATTTATGCCGAGGAGGACATACTGAGACTACCGGCGATGTCGGGGCTTTCAAACTGGTAAAAATTGCCGGAGCATACTGGCGCGGGGATGAGAAGAGACAGATGCTTCAGAGAATTTATGGATACTGCTTCGAGACCAAGGAAGAATTAAACGCATACATCAAGCTCCAGGAAGAAGCCAAGAAGAGAGATCATCGAGTGCTCGGCCAGCAATTGAAATTATTTACTATCTCGCCTCTGGTCGGGGCCGGACTACCTCTGCTTCAGCCGAATGGAGCCATAATTCGACGTGAATTGGAAGAATATCTCTGGGGATTGCATAAGGACAAAGGTTACCTCAGAGTATGGACTCCGCATATAGCCAAAGAAGATCTGTATGTAAAGTCAGGGCATGCAGCGAAATTCGGGGATGAGCTCTTCCGTGTGAAAGGCAAAGAAGATGCTTTCATCATGAAGCCGATGAATTGTCCTCATCACATGCAGATATTTGCTGACAATCAATACTCTTATCGTGACATGCCGATCAGATATTTCGAGCCGGCTACTGTGTATAGAGATGAGAAATCCGGGCAACTGGGAGGGCTTACACGCGTGCGCTCCATCACTCAGGATGATGGGCATCTGTTCTGCCGTGTCTCTCAGATTAAGGCCGAGGTAACCACAATATGCAAGGTGATTGCTGAGTTCTACAAGACTATGGCATTGGATAAAGATTATTGGGTAAGCCTGTCCGTGCGTGGCGAGGAGAAAGGCAAATATCTGGGATCGGACGAAGTCTGGGCCGAGGCCGAGGCGGCGCTGGAGGAAGCAGCCAAGGCTAATAAGCTGCCTTATAAACGTGTAGAAGGTGAAGCGGCTTTCTACGGACCGAAACTGGACTTCATATTCAAGGATTGTCTCGGGCGAGAGTGGCAGCTGGCTACCATACAATGTGATTTCAATCTGCCTGTCAGATTTGAGCTGGAATACACCAATGAAGCCGGTGAGAAGGAGAGACCTGTGGTAATTCACCGTGCGATTTCCGGCTCGCTGGAGAGATTTATGGGTATAATGATAGAGCATTTCGCCGGAGCTTTCCCTGTCTGGCTCGCGCCTGTGCAAGTGCAGATATTGCCTGTGGCTGAGCCGCATGTGGCTTATGCTGAAGAGCTGGGACGTGAGCTGGCTGCGGCCGGAGTGCGCGTGAAAATCGATAATTCCGGGGACAGTCTCGGCAAAAGAATTCGCTCCGCTGAGATGATGAAAGTGCCTTATATGCTTGTGATCGGAGACAAGGAGGTGGCCGGTGGAGAATTGGCTGTACGAAGCTATAAAACCAAAGAGCAGATCGGCGTCCTGAAAGAGAAATTTATCGCCGACCTGCTGGAAGAAATTAAGACAAGGAAATCATAGAGCGAAGGATTTCTCGGAAGCGAGTGCGGTATCGAAATCCAGAAACTTCTCTAAAATATCATAAGCAGCTTCGCCTTGTGGCAGGCTGCTTCGTATTTACTTTTTGGGGGTTGTGTTGTTAAATGTGTGTCTGGTGGCGGAGGATCTTTGATATCTGAGTGAGAGTGCGTCTTATACACAAGGCATCTTCGCGTGAAGATGAGTTTGTGTATAGAACACACTTTGCTTACTTATTTTGTCGGAGTTACTGATCGGGCTACTGTGAAACGGAGGCTGTGGGTGGGAGAATTCGCCAAGAGCGTGATGGTCTGCTTCGCATGTGCCGTGCTCAGCTGGATGGCTTTCGATTTGTCCATGCCGGAGTTCATCTGGCTGTCTATCGCGAGCGTCCTGCTGCCGCTGGTGTATTACTTGCTGGCCGGTAGACTGGGAGACAGTCGATCTGAGAGCAGATCTGTAAAACTGAAGAGGCTCGAAGTCGAGCTGCTGAAAGGAGTAATCTACCAACCGCCTCCGAGGAGGCAACTGCTGGACAGCGAGACGCGGGAATACCCGCGACAGAAGAAGTGAGCGGGGTTACCCGGGGTGTGCGTTGCGTGGATTCCGTAAATGGAAACCGCGCGGCGCACACCCTCTTGCTAATGGCTGCATTATGCGGCGGCTTTGTCCATTTCTTCTTTTGTGAAGGAGGCACCGGACATGCCTTTCATAGTTTCTAGGGCTGCGCTGGAAGCCATGGCGGCGAATTCCTGAGGATGGGATTTGTTTAATTTTAATATATTTTCTTCCAGCTTATTTCTAAATTCTTTCTCTGTATCTTCGTCCACTGGAGTTTCAGGAGTGGATGTAAACAATACTTCTTGTGTAAGAGATTCGAGCTCAGAATCACCTGACATCTCGGCCACTCCTACCGCCAGTTTCTTCATGAATGCTTCCGTCTCCGTGGCAAACTCGCCAACTTTGCGATACTTATCACATTGCGGATTAGTATCGTACTGTACTTTATCCATTGTCATGAAGCGACCGCTTTTCTTGTAAATCTTGCCACGCATTACATGGTTGAAATATAGGAAGCCATATACCATTTCACCAAATTCTCGTGCCCTTGCTTCGTTTTCAGCGGAGCTTTTCCCGTTATTTAACCTATTCGCTCTAATAATTAACTGATTGTTGAAACCAGCATAAGTGTTTTTCGGGATATCTGGCTTGGATAAGGCTCCATATCCTGTACTGATAAGTTTATTAATATCTGCTTCGTTGTACAATGTAGGTCCGAGATATTGATATGTAGCGATATTCTGATTTGGATTACCTGCTTTTTCTGCAATTTTTTGCTTAGCAGTTTTAGCTAACAATACTTCGGACTGTATCCAATTGATGGTGTGCTTACCTGCGACAAATGCTGCCGCACCGGATTGGCCATTTGCCGCCATGTCTTTCTTCACTACTGTCTCATAGAGATAACGGAAATTATTCAAACTGAATTTGCCTTCCTTCGGCACACTCTCACCTTTCTCATTCTGCGTCATGATAATGTTTAGGTTATCATCACGTTGAGGATAATTAAGTGCGAAATATATATACATCGCGTGTTCTCGAAGGGCAGGAACAAATGTGTTCAGGCGAGACCATGATAATAGGCTGCGGCCATCTCCCTTGCGGCGCATGCCGAAAGCACAGATAAAGAGGAACATACCTTTCTCGATATTCACCTCCACATCGGCTATAGCCTGAGTCAGCAAACCCTCGAATTCAGCTTCGTTTATCGGCACTCCGTTCTCGAAATCATTTAGCATCTTCTTAAGATGGAACTCGATACCACCATGATACTCATATCTTTCATGCATTTTCTTGGCAGCTCCTTCTTTCTCGGTATTATACTGCCTCTCGTTCGCGCCATTCAATGAATCGAAAGTGCCCTCTCCCCATTCCTTATCCATGAGGATGCGATATTGGTCATTGATATCATAGGCTTTGCCATCGCCGATAACTACAGGGACATTCGCTCCACCTACCTGATCTTCAAATTTCTTCGGATATGGAATTCCTCCCAGACGTTTATTCAGGATAGCCCAGAGCTTAGGATCATCTTCCCAACGCAGAGCTCCTTTCTTCGAGAGAAATTGTAGCGACGCCTTCAGGATTTTTAGATCAGGAGCAGTGTAAAGTATTTCAAGTACTTCTGTAACACTTTTGTTTTTATCATAATATTCCTCGAGGTTTTTCACATCTGTAGCTATTTTACCATTCAGCTGATCTTCATATCTGCTTGAGAGCTTGCCCAGACCCAGGAAAGGGATTCCTTTATAAAACTCCTTACCGACTGTGTACTGGCCACGCTCTCTCTGATCCTTCTGATATTCTTTGATTCTATCTATAGGTGCCTTGATGAATAATTCGTATATATCCATCAGACTGAGGAAAGTTGTTTTCTTCCAGAGGGATTTGAAATAGCCGTCGTGAGGTACAGTATGTGGCTTGTCTTTCGCTTTCGCAGATGTCTGATCACGGGACTCCTCTGCAGGGACTGGCATGTTGTAGCGTTTCATATATTCGGCGGTCTTGGCTTTCTCCGCCTCGTCACGCTTGTGATCTGCCAGATCGTGAAGCTCTTTCATCATTTTCGGTGTCGGATTCATGAGGCCGTTTCTATTGGCCAGATGCAGAAATTCTGTCGGGGTCATGACTCGGCCGTCTGCGAAGGTGATCTTGTCGTCCTTGGCTTCTGTGATTTCCAGAAAATTCTTCGTGTTCGGATCGTATGCGGATACCAGCAGAAGAGGCTTGGAGGAATGCAGGAGACTGATCGGCTTGCCTGTGCCAGGCTTCCACTTCATCTCTTCGCATAGAATTCTGTGATGATTCACGAGTATCTTGTCCAGATCAGAGAGTTTGTTTATATGCGGGACTGTGTGCAGTCGGCGATACCATCTGGCGAAGTCACCGAAGCTTAGCTTCTGGGCTTTGCGGTCTGTAGTCAGGCCTATGCCCTTATCTGCTTTATCCAGAACTACGGGCTGATCCAGCTCGATGAAGTCGGTGCCTATATTCGTGATTTTGACCTGATTTATCTCAGTCTGCTGTTCTTCGCCTACTGCCTTGGTGGTGTAATACTCGAGAGTTTGGCCTACCTTCAGCACGTCATCGATGCCGAGACTTTTCTCCAGATGGGCGACATTTTCAAATTTCTCGCAGACATTGTTTGTCACCAGCCATCTGCGGAATTCCCGTGAAGTCAGCTGCTGATTGATGATGCGGCCTGATCCGTCCGGAGCTGCTGCGGAGAAGTGGATGATAGGTTCGAATGAAAGCTGATGGACTTTGATGTCGGGGTGTAGGTCCGAATCCTCCAGCGCAGAGCCGAAAGTGATGTCGAGTATCTCAACTCGGTTGGTGTGGGGTGGGTCTGTGACCGGGAGCGTCGGGTCTATAGACCAGCTCTCAGCGTATAGGACTGTGCCCTTCCTGATAGGTAAGCCTGTTTCCTGGCATAGTGAGCGGATTTTCGAGGCTTTCTGCTGACCTGCCTGATCTCGGTCGTAGGCTTCCTGAATCTGCTTAGCGAGACTTCTGAGGATAGTGTTGAACTGGTCTGTATGAGCGTCAAGCTGGCCGTTCAGTTGGCTCTCTGCCCGTAGACTCTTGGCATATTGAGTAGCGAAAGTGGTGCCATGCGCGATGTCATGTTGCTGAATCTTGATAGAAATTTGACGGCGTGCTTCGGCGAGTTGTTCCGCTGTCTTCGGCCCTAGATCTCGCAGGCTGGTGACGTCAGCGTCGGTGAGCTTCTGCGCTGTCCTCAGATCATTGCAGGCGGCTTCCAGATTCTCGGGTGTGGCATTTCGAAGTCTGTTCACATCATCGTCGGCAAGTGCGACGGCTGGAGCGACTACTGCTCTGGCTTTGATGGTGGTGATGGCCTGAAGATAGGGCTGATTGGTGACTTTGCCCAGGAAAGTGTCGAGCTCGGCTTGCGTGATAACTCCTTTCTGGACAAACTGAGCGTAGAGGCGGGTGCGGGCGTCGGCGTTCGCGACTAATTGCTGATATGTATCCTGGAGATTCATGTGGAGCAGAGAGTTGATCTCTGCGTCGTGCTCCTTGAAAAACTCATCATGCTCCCCTTCTTCGCCTTCTTCTGCCGCGTGGGATTGTTTGAATGCTTTTAAATTTTTGATGCCGGCCATCAGTCTTCTGACTTTGTCCTCGGTATCTTGTTGGAGTTTGCCGGCTACTAACTGAAAATCGGTTGCATCCCGCTCGGCCGGTGCTGCTGCGGGAGCGCCAGCGAGGCCGGGCATGATGGCGCGGTTCTCTGGCGTTGAGCGGCTTGTGCCGGGAGTAGCTGGGGCTGGTCTATTTCTTCTATTCTTGGCCATTGTTTTGCTTAGACTTGCTTGTGATGTATGAAACCTGTGTTATTATACCACTTTTTCGAATTTGTCAAAGGGAATGTGGGTTAGGGGGCGGGGGCTGGTGGTGGCGTGACTGGTGCTGGTGGGCCTGCTGGTGGAGCCGCTGGTGGTGGAGTTACTGGGGTGGCAGGTGGATTGCCTGTGATTATTTGATTTGCCAGAGCTTCTGCCTGTGTATCACTAATTCCAGAAATTGTTTTTAACTTGGCTTTTAACATTTCTTTTGTGACTGTGGCATCCCTTCCACTTGCATCAAAGGCTTGAGTATATGCTGTGCGTGCAGTAGTGAAGTTGGTTGCGTCTGTAATTAGATGTGTACGAGGATCTGTTGATGGTAACTGCATTTGATTAATTGTTGTCTTGGCTGCTGCCAAATTGGTGACTTTTTCGGATGCGGTTTCTAGATCGGTTTTGGTCTTCGTTAGGGCTGGTTCTTTCTTAGCTTTTTCTGCGGCTTCAGCTGCGACGATAGCTGCGTTAAGGGCTGTCTGTGCGGCTGTTAGAGTAGTACTTGGGATTACTTTATTCGCTTCTACTCCTGCTGTTTTGGCTTTATTACCCGCATCGATTGTAGGTTGAATGGAATCAGGTGCTGATGGTTCCGGTTTGAAGGATTTATTATTATTCAAGAAATATTCATATTGAGCCTTTGATACCTTACCTGCAGCAATTGCAGTGGCAAATTTCTCCACATCATTTCCAAATGGTGATGGTAGATTTAACCCTTTATAGTCTGATTTGTACTTTTTCAAAGCAGCGGCAATTTTCTGCCTGGCATCTTCACCTGGCTCATAATTTCCATCCATTATTGCTTGACCTATTAGTGGCCTTGCAGGACCAGAAGAAGTGGTGCTCTCCAAAGCTGTAAGATTTGCACCTTTCTTGTCCCCAAACATCTTCTGATAACGTTGATTCTCTGTGTCGATAAATTGTTTAGGTCCTCCCGATGTAGCAGCTGTAAGAGCAGCCAGACCGACTTTCTCACCTTTCGGACCAACCGGGAGGAAGTTGTAGTATAGTGGTAATTTGGCAACGTTTTTGGCGAAGCCTTCTACCGGCCCCTTGATATTGTCATTGATAAATTTACTTGCCTTGGTGCCCTCCATAGCCATAAATGCTGCTATCCATATGAAGGCTGCAGTAGACAGACCCGCAATCAAATCCTGCACAGTACTCATGCCTGAAGTGATGGCTCCGAGACTTGCCGGATCTGTAGAAGCTATGCTGGTGCCGGATATGCTCTTCAGCTGAGAAATCATAATCATGCCTATAGTAAGCACCAGAGACACCTTGATAGGCACCAGAGCGTGGCCGATAAATAGAGTGATAGGATCATTATCCTTCAGAGATTCCTTCACTTTCGGGAATGCGAAGCTTAGTGCCGATATCGGAGAGATGGCTATAGCCAGCCACAACACTACTACCCTCGCCAACATAGTGACGAAGAGTGCGACAAATGCCGCGGCATATATGATGAAGAATATTATTGAGAAAATGCTATTGATGGCCAGGGATTTCAGGCTTTGCACATTTGCAGGCATAACCTGATCGATGTCTACTATGTTCATCAATTCCACTGCCATGATAAGCGCGGCATTGCGGGAATTGAATGAGCTGAAGAAAGACTTACCCATGTTTGTGAGTTCAGTTTTGGTTGTCTTGGCGCCGCCTGGTTTTCCCTCTGATTTTGCCGGTGCACATAGAGGATTTGCCGCCTGGCCTTTCACCATTTTGTCGCATATTTTCGCTGATAAAGATGCCTGAGCATTGGCGTCTGTCCCATATTTGGCCAATGAATCTGAGGCTATAGGTATGGAGAAAATGGCTGTTGTGGTGACATTCACCACATCGAGCACGACTTTGCATCCCAGGAAAGAGAAATTGACTGCGATCAGGCCTATGACTATTTTCGGCAAAATTACTTTCAGTGCTACTTTGTCGCCTGATAGACCCATAATGTTGGCTATTGCGATGGCGAGTAGACCCAGGACAAACATGATATTGACGAAGTCGCGCACGGCCGACCAGATATTGAGGAGTATTGTCTGCATGCCTCCGCTGAAGAGCAAATCGTTGTTCAGCAGACTGCCTGTCAGAAGCAGGATTGGCCAGAGGAAGGCCTGAAGCGCTATAAGGACAATATTCAGGTATTCGAAGATTTTGGCTATCTCGTTTGTCACATCTGGCGCGCTGGCGTAAGTGATAAGCGGAAATACCAGGAGCGTGAGAGCCAGTATGGTGAGCAGGATTTTGTGTTTTCTAGACATAGTGATTTGTTGTTTTTAGCTTATGGATGCGCCTACTGCAGCGAACAAGATTGGAAGTGCGGCGGCGATGGCGGTGATAGCAAGGGCTTTGGTAACCGGAGAAAACTGCTTTTTCGGTGAGGATTCCTGAGACTGAGCGTCAGATTCAGAGGCGATGGCTGGTGCTTTGACTTGTGGAGTTGTTATTGGGGTGGTGACTGGCGTTGGTGGGGTTGTCTCTGAGGTGGTTGAAGGCGTAGTGCGTGGTGGAGTGGGGAGCGGAGTGAGTGTTGGAAGACTAAAAGTTGTTGTCTGTGAGTCAGATGGTGTGGAAGCCGTTGGCTGTGTGAAAGTGAAGGTGACTGTATGGTGCGGAGTGTAGCCCACTGAGATGGGAGTAGGTGGAGATTGCTCTGGAGAGTGTGGGACATCTGGCCGGCCGGATGCAGATGTGTCGGGAAGTGGCTTGGTGCCTATGAGACTCGCGATGCCTGGATCTGGTGAATCGTTTGAATTATCTTTTGATTTCCCATCCGGCTTCTTCTCTGGTTTTCCTGTCGCGGGATGGAAGGTCGGTGTTTTGCCGACCTCCGCATAAAGCACCAGCAAGGCTTTCCGCAGCTTATCCATCTCATCGTGACCGATGTCCAGATGTGGAGCTGATGGGCTATCTACTGAGGGTGTCTGGTAGATAGAGAGATTTAGAGGTGGCTTCTCGCCATTGCGAAGCTTGTCCAGCGGAATGCTGAAACGGGCTGAGACGCCCTGGCGATCGCGCAGGAAGAACACTGCATTTTGCCCCTGACCCGCCTGATCTATGGTGAGCATCATGCCATTTATAGTTGTAGTGATACCGTTCGCATTGATTATCTGGAAATCTTCTGTGGTAGGCGCGAGATTGTATCCTGAAGCCTGTATGGCGTCGTACTGGACTTGGCGGCCGAGACGGGTTTTCATCTCTCTGAGAAGGTCTTGATATCTGGTATCAGTCGATAGACCCTGCTGATTCATGGAAATCTCCTTCTCTGACAGCGCGACCAATTGAGCGTAAGTGAGAATCTGATCGTATTCACCGGAAGGCCCCATAAGCAGAATCATATCTCCCAGACCGGCATATGGATTTGAGGAAATGCTGACGCTTTCATCACTTGCAGTACCTGAGGCTCGCTTCTCCAGCTTGGCCATCTGACGCTGCTCCAGGGCGGCCAGACAAGGATAAACAATGCCGTAACTGAGCAGCAAGGCTTGCGTATCTGAGTACACAGGTGACATGGCTTTTTCATCAGGGAAACTTGGCAGAACGAAATCCATCCTGTCGTAATTGTAGGTAAGGTGACTGATCAGACTGTGGAATTGATCGAAGAAAAAAGCCTGATCCTCCTGAGAATCGACGAATGGCATATCCAGGCGCGGACTGGTCAATGACTCATCGGCGAAGAAATATTTATGAAAAAATGTTTTTTGATATATTGGTAAATTCTCGTGACCGCTTTGATATGTGTTGGAGAAAAGCCCTTCATGCAGCCTCAGGAAAGCTGAATCATTACGCTCGACATAACGGGCTTCATCAGACAGCAGCTCTCGGACGAGGTTCTGGATGCGGGTTATGAATTGTGAATCCTGGGTGTAATTCATGCTAGAGCGGTGGGGTTATGGGTTCCCTGCGTCTTGTGCATCTCATCTATGACTTTGGCGAATCTCTCATTTGTGTCTATTTTGAGTTCGAAACACCCAGCCATGATGCCTTGTAATTTATCTTCAAGCCGACGTTCTTCGCCGTACTCTAGAGGGATAGCTTTCTCCAGAAAGGCTTTCTGTCTAGGGCCGGATTTGGCTCTGATGTCTTCCAAAGTAAGCTTGACTGTCTGTTTGTTCAGCGTCTTATCACGGATGATTTCCTGCAGGATCTGGAAGCCATTGCGCTTCTGTCCATCCTTACCTTCTTCCTCTGTAGTCATGAATTGAGCGAGATATGGATTTGACTTGAAGGGTGACTCAAGGAGTTCACGGATTTGTGCTTCATTAGCTGCCGCCGTCGCCTGCTTCTGATCCGGGCCGGCCATAAAATCTTTGACTTTGCCCTTCAAATCAAGTTTAGGAGAGATGATATCTGCCAATCCCCCTACCCCCACTCCGAGAGCCACAGCTCCTAAAGCAAAACTCGGGTCCGTGACGGCCTCGGCCGCAGACTTCAGAGGATGATCCATTTTAAATTTCGCCTTGAAATTTATAAGCATGGTGAGAGCGCCGAACATGGACGATAGAGTGAAAAGAAGTGGCGTACCGACTGTCTTGCTCAGCGCCGGATCGGCTGTGCGACCGCCATTTACCATGGCCAGAGTGGCAAGAGTCCTCTGATATTTCTCCTGCGCGGCTGTAGGCTTGCCGCTATCGAGCTGAGCAAGTAATTGGGTCTTGTATGGATCCTGAAGCTGCGACTGAGCGCAGAGATATGTCAGCTGAAGTGGCGTGAGCATGCCGGTGGTATTGAGAAGATCCAGCAGCTTATAGCCATCTTCGGCTGTATGACTTCTCAAATATACTTTGCATAATTCGAGACGGTCGGCTGGAATCATCACGCTAATCACCGCACCGATCTGGGATGCTTCGAAAATTTTATTTCCTTTCCCGATTACGATTTCATTCTCGATGTCGACAGGAAATATCTTGGATGACAGTAACGCAAAATCCTTTTCCTCGAATTTCTCCTGATTAAGCGCTTTCAGGAATAGTGCTTCCAGCTGCGGATCTTTCTTCAGAGTACTCATGCTGTCCAATAATGCTTCCAGCTTGACCAAATCCATTTCATCGATATTGGCCAGCTTGCCCGCGAGCTGCAGAAGCTGCTTATATCGAAGATTCATTTTGTTTAATTCCTGTTCTGTCTCGGAGAGCATCATGGACATACGGCTACTCTTGGCAGTGGCTTCTATGCTCAGGAATTCACTCTTTCTTTTATCCGCCTCTGTGGACAGACGGTTAAGCTGATTTGCTTTGATCACTTCAGCTTTCGCTGCTCCTGTAGAGTGTAGCTTCTTGAATTTATCATGCAATTCTTCCACTTCTTTCCGGTGTGCTTTCAGCTTCTCGTCTACCTGCTTTTCGAAGCTTTTATCCTCAGCGGTTTGCGGCCCCTGCTGAGTAGTCTCGACTTGAGGCTTGGCGGCAGTATCCACTGTGGTGGGCTGAGCCTGTGGTGATTCCGGTTGTAGATTTGGTTCTGCCATAGTGGGTTATTAGAGCCTGAAAGCTCTTAGTAATACATCGCTTAGGGTTTCTTTTACTCCCCTTCTCTCCGGTATATATCGCTCCAGGAAGGACGCGATCTGCTGCGGATTCTGGCTTTCCAGCTCGATAATCAGCTCCTGGAAGACACCTGTCTTCAGTCGCAGAAACAATCTTCTGGTGAATGGCGGATCGTATATTACCCAGAAAGTCTCGATATCCGCATAGGGAATGGATGTATGGCCTATCTTCACGCCGAGCTCTGAGAGATTTACTTTCGTGTGTCTAGGCGGGTGGTGCTCATGGATATACCAGTATACGATGCCGAAAACGACCGTTGCCAGCAGCATGCTCCAGTTGCCGCTGAGAGCTTCTGCCACAATAGCGGCGAGCCAGATAACAGCAGCAGTAAGCCACCAGACTGATGACTTCGTGTGCTGCAGATATTCCGGAGCTATCCAGGAAATGGCAGCCTTGTCGAAATCCGGCAC
>CAIOIA010000024.1 GCA_903858295.1 uncultured Candidatus Peregrinibacteria bacterium
CGGACGCAAGCAATATAAATAACATCTTTAATTTCAATCTTTTTCACGAAAGTGTATATAAGAAAGACTATGCAGAAAATCTACTGAAAGAGCTTTTCGCTGACTTCACTTTCGAGGAATGTAAAATACCTTTCGCGGTTACCGCAGTGGATCTGGAAAGCGGGCGTGAAGTGATCCTGAATAAAGGCCTTCTCGTAGATGCTATCCGCGCCTCCACATCAATCCCCGGGTTATTCGAGCCGGTCTTTATTGATGGACATTATCTGGTCGACGGGGGGCTGTCGGAGGATTGTCCTATTACTTCTCTACGAAACACTGGCAATTGTGATCTGGTAATAGGAAGCGTCATCACAGATGAGAACAGTCGTCAGATGATGTCCGGCTATGTATATAATAAATTTTATTCCAAACCGAAAAAGGGTGGATTCGGATTCTTCCAAAATCAGCTGGGTGAGGTCAAAAACAACCTAAATCTGTTTACAGGCATAGTTACCAGATCCTTGGATATTCTACGCGATCAGCTGTTTGATTATAAACTAGCTGAGGGGCGTCCAGACCTGGTTTTCAAAATTGATGCAGGAAAAGTCGGAATATTCGATTTCCACAAAACCAGAGATTTGATCAAAATCGGTGCAACGGCAGCAGACTCGAAAATGCCAGAATTACTGGCTCTAATAGAGGCCAAAAAGAAAGAGTTGAATGGGTCGGGCAAAAATGTTAATTTGTAATACGCACGGTCAGTAAAGAAAGATTCGCTTATTACATACTAATAAACACATAAATGTCTTCCACCTCCACACCCGTCTATAGACGAATTGTTATAGTTGGCTTGGCCGTAATCCCGCTTCTTACTTTGAGTGCGTGTCAGGCCGGGGGGTCAGGCAATCTATATGGTTATGACTTCAGTACAGCCCGCATCACCTATAATATTACTGGTTCCAGCGTGGGCACGAGCGAGATCCTTATCAAGGGAGAGAAGAAGGTGATTCATAATAATATAGTCCAAACTAAGCTGGATGGTACGAAGACCTCCATCAACAATTATCTAATTCAGGATGGTGATAAGCTCTATTCACTCGATCAGACACAGAAAATCGCCTCTTCACTGAAGCAGCCTTTCTATGCAGAATTACAAAAGCTCGCTCCTCAGGAAAGGCCGGCTCGCATGATCACTGAGGCTCTTCGTATAAACTCTACTCCTGATAATCCGGCAGAAGCTCCTAAGCCGGAAAAAACCGAAACTATCGCAGGACAAGTGTGTGACTATTATAATACTGGGACAATGACCAAAACCTGTCTATGGGAGGGAATACCTCTTCATACAGTGACTTCTCTGCCGGACTATGGAATTCAAACCGAAACTATCGCCACCAAAATTGAATTAAACCAACCAATAGCCGACAGTGAATTTGCGGTCCCAAGCGACTACAAACTTACCGAACTAAACTAATGTTGGATATAAATCTGTTTTTAATTTTCTGCCTAATTGCATTCATATTGGCTGGTGCCACCTCTTTCGTCGTAAGCAAGGTTAAAGTAGGTCATCGTCTGGAGAAAGCCAAGTCCGAGGCCACACTGATTCTTCAGAAAGCTGACAGTGAAAGTCGAGAATTTCAGGCTAAAGCTCAGGAACAAATGCAGCGCTCCATGGAGTCATATCAGGAAGCTGAGAAGCGCGCAGCCGCTCAGACGGTTAAAATTGAGAAAAACATAGGAATACAGGAGGAGCGTTTGAAAATGCGTGAGGAGGAGGTGTCCCGAATGTCAGCATCTGTGGGACAACAGGAATCAGAGCTTACTTCGGTGAACGCTAGTACTGAGAGAGAGAAGGAGAAGATTGTGCCGACTCTTACTAAGGTCGCTGGGGAGTCGGTCGAAAGAGTTCGGGTCGATATAATAGCCCTTCTGGATCAAGACCTCGAGCTGGCACATGAGACTCGACTAAGCAAAAAACTGGATTACATGAAGGAGAATTCTCCCCTGCTCGCCAAAAACATGTTGATAGAGGCCATCCAGCGCTTCTCCGCTCCGACTTCGGTAGAGAAGAAGAGTCTGATTATCCCTGTGAATCGCAATGAAACCAAGGCCAGGCTCATCGGTCAGAACGGCGAAATTCTGGCTTTCCTGGAAGATCAGCTGGGGGTGGATATAGTCTTCGATGATTCCAAGCCCGGCATTTCCGTGTCCCACTTCGAGCTGGTCAAGAAGCACATAGCACGTGAGACAATACTGAAATTAATCAAAGATAGAGTGGTGAATTTGGACAAGGCCAGGCAGCGGTTGGCTGAAGCTACGGCCGAGACTCAGGCTCATCTGCGAGATATCGGAGAGCGCATAACCAGGAAGTTAGCTCTGGAGCATCGCAAATTTCCACCGGAATTCAAAGAGATTCTTGGCCGCCTCAAATACCGCACAAGTTATGGTCAGAACATTCTCAAGCATTGTTTCGAGGTTGGGTATTTCACTCTGCTACTGGGGAATGAGCTCGGGCTCAACGAGGAAATTTGCAAAATTGGCGGATTTTTCCATGATCTCGGTAAGGCGGTAGATCAGGAGGATGGTCGTCCACACGATGTACTGACTAAAGAAATTATGGAGCGCTTCGGGATATTCTCATGGGAAGAGATCCACGCTGCCTGGACTCATCATGACGCTATCCCTATTCAGACGGCTGAGGCTTTACTCGTGAAGGCTGGCGACGCCATCTCTGCCGGTCGTCCGGGCGCTCGTCAGGAAACAATTGAAAAATATCTGGCAAGGGTGATGGCCTTGGAGAAAATTGCAAACTCTTATGAGGGGGTAAACAAGACATATGCCATCTCAGGAGGACGTGAGCTGCGGGTAATGGTGGATCCGAAGCGTCTCAGTGATGAGAATTTGCCGGAAATGGCTAGGCGAATAGCTGAGGAGATAGAGGCTGGCGTGGCTTATCCGGGTCAGATCAAAGTAAATATTATCAGAAGAGTGCAGCACAATCGCACTATCAAAGATGGGTCCAAAAAAATCTAATATCCACCTATGCTTTACGATTTAGCAATTATTGGCGCCGGCCCAGCGGGTCTGTCTGCTGCCATCTACGGCTCCAGAGGCCAGTTGAACACTGTGTTTTTCGGCGATGAGACCAAAAGTAATTTGTATAAGTCGCACATCGTGGCTAATTACTTCGCTTTCCCTGATTCCCCTACCGGCCCGGAGCTGACGGCGCTTGGGCTCAAGCACGCTCTTCAATTCGGGGCGACGCACATCCGCAATGAAATAGTCGATCTCTCCGTAAACGACGATCAGACTTTTACCCTCAAAGATAATAATAAAAACAACTATCAAGCTCGTACGGTCATCATATCGACCGGCCAGAGCTTCATACTCTCCGGCATAAAGGGCGAGCAGGAATTCACAGGTAAAGGTGTATCATATTGCGTCACATGCGACGGTTTCTTCTACAGAAATCAGCCCGTGATCGTAGTGGGAAGCGGGGACTTCGCCGCGGAGGAGGCCATACAATTATCGAATTATACTCAGGACATCTCTATACTTAGTCACGGCAAAGATTTCTCCTTTAGTCCTGCCACTATCGAGGAGCTGCGTAGTCGAGACGTTAAAATGTACCGTACTCCACGTCTCACTCAGTTTGTCGGTACATCAGAAGCTCCGGATCAATTAAGCAGTATTGTTTTCTCTCAGCCTCTTCAGGGGCTTGACCTAGCTCCGGACGGCGCCACAGAAATTCCGGCCAAAGGGGTCTTCATGGCTATAGGCATCGCAGGCGCAAATGCATTCGCCAAGAAACTAGGTCTGGAAATGTCAGGAAATTACATAAAAGTAGATCAAGAGGGAAGGACGAATATCCCGGGGCTTTTCGCCGCGGGAGACTGCACGGGCTCTCCGCCACAGGTGGCGACGAGTGTGGGTAATGGTTGCAATGCAGCGCTGAGTGCAATAAAATTGGTTAGAGGATTAGGTGCTTATATTCAATACAATTAATCTATGTTTGGATTTGGTAAGAAGAAGCAGGTGAAGCCGATCAAGAGACAAAGCAGTCTCGACAAAATCCTAATGGGTCTAGTCGTCGGTGGTGCCATCGGTTCAGTGCTGGGAGTAGGCCTGGCCCCGAAGAAAGGCTCAGACACACGCAAACAGGTAGGCAAACAAGCTGGTAAACTCTTCGACAGCGCGAAAGAGATAGTGACAGAGACGGCTGGAAAATTGTTTCAGGATGGCAAATCCACTCCCCCGGCCATTCATCCAACCACTTATCATCGCAAACCACCTGTAAAAAGACTGCCAGAAGAATAATTATTGATCAAACGAGATGTCCAAAAAAAAGAATAGAAAAAAACATCAGGCCCAGAAGAAATCCAGTCCACGTAAGTCTTCCAAGTCTCATCAACATAAACTGAAGTCCAAATCTGCTCATCAGGCTGCCTCGCAGGCTGCCTCGCAGGCCGCCCCATCCAAGCACGCCCTGGTAGCGCTCCCATCAGCCACTAAAGTCACAGAGACCACCTTCTCCAAAAAACTGGAAGAGGCCATCTCCGAAAATGAATTAGTCTCTCGCAAAGGATTGTTTGGGGGGAGAGTTATCCTGCTTGGCCCGCCGACAGGATATACGCAGGAAGAGTGGAGAATATACCTACGCAGAATTCTCAAAATCGTTCTCAAATTTCTGGCGGTGATTTTAATTATTGGGGTGGTTACATCTGCTGTAGTCGTTATTGAATTGGTTTCTGACCATCGCGTACTCCCTCAAGTTATTTTTGCCGGAGAAGACTTGGGATATCTGAAGCTTGATGAGGCGAAGGCCAAGCTGGCGCCACGCCTTAAGAAGTTTGCTGACAGTAGCGAAACTTTTTATTTTGAGGGCAAGGCCGTCGATATCCCTCTCTCTGAGCTGGGGGTGGCTTATCCGCTCGACGAAAACTTCGATCGACTGCCCAAATTCGATTTTCAAAGCAACAACATCTTTAGTTTGATTGCCGCCTCTATCAGCCCTGCTGGGGATCTTCCCGCGGTTTTTCATATTGAGCGAGACAGGTTTTATGGCGTTATCGAGTCGAGGTTTGGCTTCGATAAACTTGGGGCCCGCAGCGCCCAATTCTACAAGGACGACAAAAAGAAAATACAGATCAGTCCGGAACGGGCCGGAATAGCTATCGATAAATTGAATTTTGAAAAAGAATTATCTGGTCTTTTTGCCACGCACACGACCCACGGCTTCATAATCCCAACCGTTTCAGAAGTCCCGACCGTCACAGTCCAGGATTTGAAGAACTCCCAGAGTGACCTGGAGGTGAAGCTGGACAATGAGATAACGCTGCATTACGGCTCGAAAAAGTGGAAATTTAAGCCGAAAAACCATCTTGAGGACATCGTGTACGATAAGCTGAATGGTCAGATAGTAATCAAGATCTCTCCTAGCCTCATCTCGGCGTTCTTCCAGAAAGAGGTTTTCGATAGTTTCGAGGTCCCTGTCGGAGATTTGAAAATTTCGCAGGATAAGGACGGTAAAATTGTGTTTGATGGACGGGCTAGAAATGGGCTTGTGGTAGACCAGGAGAAGTTTGCCAAAGATCTTGAATTGGCGCTCAATTCACTGGGGTCAGACATGGACGTTTCCACTCTGGAAATCAAATCAAAAGTCGAGACGACGCCTGAGTTGCAGGCTATTGGAATCAAGGAGTTGATTAGTACCGGCCATACAGCGTTCGCCAATTCTCACACAAACCGTCGTCACAACATCGGGGTGGGTATGGCGAAATTCAATGGTTTGATGATCAAGCCGGACGAGACTTTCTCATTCAATGACAATCTGGGGCCGGTAGATGCCAGTACAGGATATCAGCTAGAGCTAGTGATTAAAGCCGAAGGAACTGTGCCGGATTACGGAGGAGGATTGTGCCAGGTGTCCTCGACTGCGTTCAAAGCAGCTCTTTTTGCGGGATTACCTATTGTCGAAAGAGCCCCTCATTCTTATGCGGTAAGCTACTATGCTCAGGTCGATGGATATGGGCTGGATGCCACTATTTATCCTGGTGTAAGAGATCTCAAATTCATAAACGATACCGGTCATAACATCCTCATGCAGTCTTTTACAGATGGTGATCAGGCCTACTTCAATTTCTTCGGCACAAGCGATGGCCGCCAAGTGCGCCTGGAGAATTATTGGCGTGGCAACTATCGAGCAGCCGGAGGAACAGAGCTTATCCCTACGACAACTCTCCCTACAGGAGCTAAAAAACAAATCGAAGGAGCCAACGGTGGCTTCGATGCCAGCTGGGAAAGAGTGATCACGCGCGACGGACAAGAGGCTCGCGATAAAATTTACTCGGTATACCGGGCCACGGCAAATAGGATTTTGGTAGGACAATAATCCGCCTTCCCCTACCCTCCAATTTCTTTCATCAGATCCTTCGCTTCCGCATTCTCCGGCCAGTGTTGAATTATGTTTTCCAGTATGCTTTTAGCCTCTGCATTCAAGCCATTCTCCACATACCAGTTTGCAAGTGTTAACCCATAATCCAGATTATCCGGATCCAGGTTAAGTGCTTTCTGTACATTCAGAAAAGCATTGTCCATGTCGCCAAGCAGCTGATTGATCCTAGCCAGACTATAGAATCTACCAGGGCGTCCGGAGTCCAGGGCGATAGCTTTCTCATAGAAATCCTTAGCCTCTTCATATTTCTCCTGCTGGAAAAGAGACAATCCCAGATTGCTGAAATACACAGGATTGTCCGCTACGGCCAAAACAAGCTTTCTATAGATTAATTCAGCCTTGGAGAATTGCTCCTGATTCAGATATATGGCTCCAAGCTTAGCATGAGCTTCCAGATGTGCGGGATTCATAGCTATGGCTTTGATATAATGCTTCTCTGCGTCTTTGATGTTGCCTTTTTTGAATTCCTGTTCGGCTTTCTTGAACAGGTTGTCGCCTTTGACTATAAGCTTCGGGTGAACCTTCGACTGGTCGGGAATCATTTCTTTGGTGGTGACCTCGTGGTCTTCTTTGGTCATAGGCTTCGGAGCACTATGTCCCCTCTTGAAAACCATACGGCCGAAAAGATGTCCTTTCTCCATCAGAGACCACCTTCTGAAGAAAAGCAGCAGAAGGGCAAAAACGCAGATAATTAATAATAATAAGTCTATCATAGGCTAAGAATAAAATTTTCCAGTAATAAACGGTTGTTGGTGTTGGTCTCAGAAAGTCTCTGAACTTCAAAAAGTTTTTCCAGTCGTACTATATCACGGGCAGCCATGTCCTCGCTTCGGATCCCCACGTTATTTCTAAGGTTTTCGCGCAGTACGACGAAAGCTATTTCCAGAAACAGCTGAGTAAGCAGAGGGTCAGTATGAATCTGATTTATGAATCCGAAAGCGCTGGTAATGTCGTGATTTGCGAGGAAATTTCTGATCTGATTATACACATTTTCATATGCCGACATGGTCTCGCTATTCTCGAGTAATTTGATGGCTTTCGCGACTCTCCCCATGGACAACTCAGTCACTTTTCTGATCTGATCGCTGCCGAGCAGCCTGTATCTGTTGGCAAGAGCTCGCTCTAGGGCTGCGCTTTCCATCGCCGTGAAATCCACTCTTCTCACCCTGGATAATATTGTCTCCAGAATTGACTTGGGATTCGAAGAAGTGAATATGAAAAGCACTTTACTTGGAGGCTCTTCCAGCATTTTCAGCATAGTATTGGCGGATTCATCGTTCATTCTCTCTATGTCTTCCATTACCAAAATTCTTTTGTCGCTGTCCCCTGTCATCTGTAGATTCGCAAGGATTTCACGCACATGATTGACTTTTATGGAGGGATCTTCCGGATCTGTAGCGTAAATCAAAGTGTCGGAGTGTAATCCCTTGTCTATCAGTTTGCATGCTTGAAAAGCTTTGTCTTCATCCAAATCGCGAGTTTGAATTGTCTTAGCGAAAGCCTTGGCAATAGTAAATTTCCCCAAATCCGCAGGGCCGACGAGCAGATATGCGTGGGCGAGATTGTCTGTCTCCAGGTCTCTTGCGAGTATTTCCAGAGGCTTCTGATGTCCGATAATATGCTTGAAGTGCATCTGTATGGTTAATGTTTTGCTTGCCAAGTCTATCTCGAAATCTCCGCTTTGTCACTCGGATTTCAAGTGTCATTTGATATAGGGTTTTCGGCATATCTATTCGAAATCCTCTTGAAAAATTCAGTACAGAAGTGCAAAATCAACAGGCAAATTAACAAATCCAAAATGAAAAATATTCTTCACAAAACACTAGCCGTATCACTGATCCTCCCGACCCTGTTCCTCTCAGCCTGCCAGCCAAGCAAGCCAAAAGTAACCGCCACCCCGGATACCATAGTCAAAACCACCGCAGCCGTACCAGTAACCACCACATCAACAATGCAAACTGAAGCACCGAAGAAGGGAGACCAGATAGTCACTATAGAGACAGACAAGGGTACAATTAAATTCAAGCTTTTTCCTACAGCCGCTCCGGAGACCGTCAAGAACTTCACAGAGTTAGCTAAGACAGGCAAATATGACAATGTCCCTTTCCACCGCGTCATCGAAGGTTTCATGATTCAGACAGGTGATTTCACAAACAAGAACGGAACCGGAGGGTACAGCTACAAAGGACCTAAGACACAAATCAATGATGAATTCACTCCGGATCTTGTGCATGTCAAAGGAACTGTCTCTATGGCCAACTCTGGGCCGAACACAAACGGAAGTCAGTTCTTCATAGTCACGGCAGATAAAGGAGTGTCATACCTAAACAATCATTATAGTGTTTTCGGACAGGTCTTCGAGGGGCAGGACATCGTCGACGCCATCTCGAAAGTGAAGACAGGCCCTAACGACAAGCCTGTAGAACCGATCAACATGAAGAAAGTTACGGTCAGCACCTTCTAATTATTAGTAGTCTAGGCTCAGAAAAACACAACAAAATAACGCCAAAACAAATCACATAAAACCCGTCTACTTAGGACGGGTTTTATAATGTTCAAATTAATTCTGCATAACTATCTTATAGAGCAGCCTTCGCTTTCTCCACTACAACGTTGAATACTTCAGGATTGCTTACAGCTAGATCGGCAAGGATTTTTCTGTCTACTGCTATCTTCGCCTTAAGCATGCCGTTGATCAATCGAGAATAGGAGATGTCCTGGGCTCGGCAACCAGCATTAATTCTGGTAATCCATGTGGAACGCATTTGTCTCTTCTTCAGCTTGCGACCGCGATAACTGTTTTGTCCGGCCTTGGCTATGAAATTCTTCGCCCACTTCACTCTGGAAGTAGCTACTTTGGAGTAACCCTTTACGGCGGCTTTCAGTTTATTGTGTCTTTTCTTAGTGGCAATACCTCGCTTTACTCGTGTCATGTTAAATTTAGATTAAGTACTAGAATAGTAATTTGTTCATCCATTTGGTGTCTCTGGCAGTAGCGACTTTACCTGATTTGCTGACGTTTTTCTGTCGCTTGGATTTGTTTACCAGGAGATGTTTCTTGGCGGACTTGGTGAAAACCAGTTTACCTTTGGCAGTTCTCTTTACGCGTTTCTTCAGACCGCTGTGGCTTTTTTGCTTCATATTATTGTTGTTTAGATGGTATCAACACCATGTTAATTGAATTTCCTTGTTTCTTCGGCGGAGCTTCTATGGCGGCAGCATCCTTTACTTTTTCTAAGAATAGTTGGACCTTCTGCATGCCGAGATTTTCATGTGCCGATTCCCTTCCCTTAAACATCAAGCTGACTTTCACGCTATTCCCCTCGTCCAGAAACTCTCTGGTGCGTTTAGCTTTGATGTCGAGGTCGTGATCATCTATGCGGAGGCTCAATCGAATGGTTTTCATCTCAGTCTTCTTCTGCATTCTCTTGTGCTTCTGCTCGATTTTGTTCTGTCTATAGATGAATTTGCCGTAGTCCAGGATTTTGCAAACGGGTGGTCTGGCGAGAGGGGCTACCTCAACCAGATCTAATTCCCTATCCTGAGCCATGCGCAAGGCTTCCTCTGTAGACACTTCACCAAGTTGCTCATCATTTTCATCGATCAATCTGACCGTCGGCGACTTGATGTGATTGTTTAAGCGATGTGTCTTACTTATAAAATTTATGTGAAGAAATAATATTTGACTTCCGACCTGAAGACCCCAAATCCTCAAGCTCCTGCACATGCAGGACAAAGTCTCGCAGAATATATAGGCAATTCGCCCTCTCTGTCAACCGAATTCTATGCATACAAGCAGATTTCAGCCAGATTTTATATTCATTTAATATTGGCAAAGTATGCTCGATTCGGACTAAAATTTAAGTTGGAACATTCACACTCAAAGACAAGTATATTAGGAGAAATCAAATGAAAAACATCATGAAAAACATGCTCAGCCGCCTTCTTCTCATCTGTGTCACGCTGCTATGCGCCGGGCTTTCCGGCTGTATGGACGACGGCCAGACGCTGATCCTTCCGACGCCCGCTTCTTCAGAGACACCTCCCACCAATCTCCTCACTCAGGACAGTCTCATCTGGGTGCCGGAATACAAACTTCCGCCAGGATGGCACATCAATCTGGACAATCCGGAAGCCGCGCGAGGGAAAACTGGCCAAGGACTTCCGTCTGAACTGAAGGTCTTCTATCTCGGCTCTGTGGAGAAGAACTCACCGCTTTCCAGCCTACGTGACAGGCTTTATCAGGAGACGTACTGCCAGGACCAAGCGCCCGGGAGCTTCACCAACTGTCAGAGGGGCTTTCAGAAAATCACTCGGGAAATTGACGGCTTCCATGCCGAGATTCTCCGCTACTACGGCACCTGGCGGGACGATCAGCAGGAGGTGAACGAGATCTATCTAGACCACGACGGCATCATCATGCGGATCAGCTCCGAGGGGGATTTTCAGGAAATTCTTCCCGCGATTCAGTCCATGCTGCAGACGATTTCCTGGACCCGGGAGAAGCAGCGCTCAGGGCCGGCACAGGAGCCGGAAGAGCTAGGACTGTAGGCGTCACTTCACACTCAACACGAACGAAGGAACTCTATCATGCGTCATCTGCTGACACTCTGTTGCTTCATTTTGCTGTGGGCTCTCCCCGTGAGCGCTTTTGGCAAAGACATCACCAGTTCGTTCTGCGAGAACTTCACGGCGGATCAGATTCCGGTCGGTGATTTCAAGTCGCCACTGGCCACTCCGCTCTCCCAGATGCGGATCACTCAGATCTATCACACCCTCTATAATGAGGGGTACTGCCAGACCGCCGGAGGACAATTCAGCGCGGGCAGCTCGTCATGTCAGGGAGAGAAAATCTACTACGGACATGACGGTCTCGACCTGCATCCAGCAGGGGCAAAAGCGGGTGAGACCTCGGTCTCGTCGGTTCAGAACGGACTGGTGGTCGCCTCTCATGCCATGGGGGCTTTCAGCGGATGGGGCGAATCGATGGTCATCGCCACTCGCCCCAGTCAGTATTCAGAAGAAATCCTGACATTCCACTATCACCATCTGCATGCCACGGGCAGCGGCGACAAGTATCTCACGACGAGGCTTCTCAGCGCCTGTGACCAGGTCAAATCCGGCCAGGAAATCGCAAAAGAAGGAGGTACGCCGAATTGGCCCACTCATCTCCACATCTCGGTCAAGCGCTGGCGCAATTTCACGGAGCTGAGAGACCGGATTACGAAGAGCCCAAGCCTTATCTACGGCTACGGCTATACATTCGGTGATGATGGCAAGGTCGCTAACTTCATCGACCCGGAGGGGCTATTCTTCGGCAGCTTCAGGGAGTTCACGAAGGACCAGAAACTGAATCTCGAGTGGCAATGGGCCAAAGATCTGACTCTCTTCATGCGCAGCCACGGCTGGGAATTCGGGCTTCTCGACGGTCGCTTCGGCCTCAGCTCTCAGTACAGAAGGCGCGACGCCGCTCGCTGGCTGAAGCTCGCTCTAGAGCTGCCTACCACGGCCGCTCCACTCACGGATGAACAGGGCAAACCAATCTTCACCGACCTGAAAAGCGATGATTATGATTTGCCCTACATAAGCACCCTGGTTCATCAGAAGATGCAAATTCGTGTCATCGACGGCACGCGCAGCTGCTCTTCACCCGGAAGTAAATTCTGTCCCGATGCTATGGCCACGAAGGCCGAAGCACTGAAGATGGTCATCGCCGGTTTCTACCAGAACGAATTCATCTCATTCTACAACAACTGGATTTGGAAAGCCGCCGCGCCACTCGCGCAGAATATGCTTTCCAAATTCAAGGATGTCTCGCCTCTCTCCTGGCCTGCGCCGTACATCTATTTCGCATGGCAGAAGAAGCTGGTCGGAGCCGATCCATACTTCTTCCCGGGCATCCCGGTGAGGAAGGGCGAGCTGGCCAAGTGGCTGGTTCTCGCGTATCAGGACAAACACAGTGTCCAGTCCACTTTCTGCGAGAAGCTGTCATGCGGACCGAAATACTACTGTGACGAAGGCAAGCACTCTTGCGTCCCAATCCCCGCCTGTCTACCTGGAGAAGCGGGCCCCTGCCCATTGGGCGGAGGTTACGAAATCTCGGATGATGGGGAAGGAGCGGGCGGATCTGATCAGGGGCAAAGCCAGGGTCAGGGCGGAGCGGGCGGCGCATTGAGTGGAGCCGGCGGTCATCTCGGCTCTGGAGGCGCTCAGGGAAGCGGCTCGCAAAGTGGCACCTCCACTACGAAAGTCGACAGCGGAATCCCGCCTATCGTCAGCGACGCGGGGCAGTTTCCGAAAGATGCCAGTTCTCCAGAGAAAGATAGCGGCTCTCCTCCCCCGCCAGCCTGCAGCTGCAGCAGCGGAGTATGCTGCGACGGTTGTAGCTTCATCCCGGCCAGCCAGATCTGCGCCACTTACGAAGACTTCAGTTGTCAGGGGATTTCGCCCGGTGACAATGTCCAGCATCGCCTGAGTACCAGGAAATGCGCGGGCTTCTCCTCGGAATGTATCGGTCAACTGAGTCTCGGTCAGTGGGCTACTTATCTGGATTGCAAAGCAAATCAACAATGCGTCTGGTCGGGTAAGGATTCCTATTGTAAGGATATCCCCGCTCAATGCGTTGTGAAATACACAGCCAGCCCAGTCGGCCAGAGCTGCTACACCAATTCCAACGCCGCAGGCTCGCCCACCATCTGTCTGGAAACCAAGCAGCAGAGCGGGGCTGTCTGGCAATGGCGAGTCTGCAAGCAGGGCGGCAGTTTCCAGAACAATTATGGATATCTGCTGCTCGATCAGAATCACCTCAACCAGTATCTCGGGAACTACTCGGGGGCGGCAGGAAGTAGCTGCTCGCCCTGGCAAAGCGCCGATTTCTCTTATCTCAAGGCTGACGGCCCTCCGAACGGAGCCGGTCTGAAGGTGCAAGTTCTATCCCCCGCCAACTGCGCAAGCGCGGGCTGCACCTACTTCTCCGGTTTCGTCACGATATACCGCAACTGTCTTTAAGCTTCGGAGCGCCCGCGTGAAGCGGGCGCTCCTTCATCCAAGTCCAGTTCCCACTATCTTGCACGCAGGATGTGAGGACAAACCCAAACCCCGCCGCGTCCATGTCTGTCCACCAGACACAGCCGACCAGCGGGGTTTTCCTTGTGCTTCAATTTGAGAGCTACGCGGACCGTCCAGCCAGGCTGGACCATGGGGGTAGATGCCCTCACACATAATCCATCCGCCCCTGCAGCGCGCGGGTTAGTGTGATCTCGTCGGCATAATCCAGATCTCCACCAGCTGGCAGCCCTCTGGCGATGCGCGTCACTTTTACGGCGAAAGGCTTAAGAAGCCGTGTCAGATACATAGCGGTAGTCTCTCCCTCCAGCGACGGATTGGTCGCAACAATCACTTCTATCTCGCCAGCCGCTATACCGCTCGCGAGCAATTCCTGCACACGCATTTTCAAATCTTCTATCTTCAATTGTTCAGGCCCCACCCCATCCACCGGCGACAGTACGCCATGCAGTACATGATAAAGTCCACGATACTGTCTGGTCTTCTCTAGGGCCACCACATCCAGTATGTCTTCTACTACACAAATCTGATTCTGCTCCCGACCCAAATCCTCACAGATTCGACATTTTCTGGCCGCAGAGATGTTGAAGCAGACGACGCAGAAACTCAGTCCATTTTTCACGTCACGCACAGCGTTTGCCAGGGCGTCGACACGCATTTCCGGGGACTGCAGGAGATACATCGCAAGCCGCTGTGCGGACTTGGGACCTATCCCCGGCAGTCGGGAAAATTCGTCTATAACTTTCTGTATTGATTCAGGCAGGAAAGAATTCATTGAGGGTGTTAAATCATGTGATCAACGGAACCCCACAAACCATAAACGACCACTCACTGGAATCCTGATAAGTTCCATTGGATTGATATGCTCGGACTTTCCAGCTTTCGGACATGCAGCCAAGCTCAAACGGAGGGATGTCCTTTGTCGGAATTGGATAAGTTAGGACATTGCCAAGCTGGTAGACTGTATAGTCTCTAGAGTTATGAAAGCGCACCATTAAATCATAATGAGTAGCTCCAGTGGCTGCAGTCCAGAGGGTGGTTACTAGAGGGGGGACCCCATTTACATATGTAAAGTTGGTTCCTGAAGATGGAGAGACAAGGGCGGTTACAGCCGATGAATTGAATTTGAAATAGTTGTAACCAGACCAGCTTCCAGTGACTCCTTTGTTGCTTACGGCCCTTACTCTGAATCGCAAATCATTGTCGCCGGCAGCTGAAATGGATTGACTTGTGCCGTCTGTAGTGTAAGTGGTTGGATTTGACCACTTAGCCCCGCCGCCACACCAATCACATCCATACTCTACTTGATATGTAGCCGCTCCGCTTACGGGAGTCCACTGTAAAGTGGTTTGTCTAAGTATTCCGCTCTGTATTACAGCATTGTTAGCCGGAGCCGTCAGAGTTGGAGTGCCGAGAGCGACGGGTGGTTCAATTATTAGTTGTCCGATATTGCGGAAAGTCCATGTGGCTGAGTCCTTATAGTTATTGTTGGAGTCATACGCTCGAACATTCCAAGCAAAATTAACTGTTGTTCCTGGATTGTTCGGTGGAAGATTGTTGCTCGGCACGTAATAACTGGTAGTGCCACTATTTACGTTGTAGACATATTTGGAGTACCCGTTTGCGCTGGATGTCAGGGTTATTTCATATTTTGTGGCATTCATTACAGGATTCCAGGAGAGGAATACGCTGCTGCCATTATTGTAATATCCATTGTAATAATCTGTTCCGTTGGACGGAGTGAAAAGAGTCGGAGCAACGAGCGGAGAGTTCGGAGTAGGAGTCGGAGTAACTGGTGGCTTCACAGGGTGATTGAGGATGTATTCATCATAATTATAGATAAGCTGTGCCACTTCCTTCCTGGACATAAATCCATCAGGGGAAAATTTAATTGTCGGGATACCGCTCACATACCCATTAGATACTGTGTGATTTGTGCCGACAAGTCTCTTTCTGAAGAGGAAATTTGAATATGGAGCAAACCAATCCCAGTTGTGTATATCTACGACAAGTTTATCGTCATAATATACCACTCCTCCGAAGTCACTTAGATCAGGCATATAGAATAGAGCGTTTGTAGCTATTTTCATGGCTTCTGCCCTGTTCACACAGTTTCCCGGTTTGAAAGTCCCATCGTCATAGCCTTTCACGACTCCATCATATACCGCTCTGTTTACATACTTGTAAAACCAGTCGGACGAATGCACGTCACTAAAAGCTTTATTGGTCGTGACATTCAGCGAGCCCGGAGCGTTATATGCATAAATCATTTTCAGCAATTCAGCCCTTTTCACGCACGCATCAGGCTTGAAAGTCCCATCCGGATATCCGGACACAAACCCCACGCTCTGAGCCCAGAGTATGGCAGCTTTATAATCCGTAGAATTATTCACATCAGAGAAAGTTACCGCCTGCGCCACGAAAGCAGGTACGAAGGCAAACAGCGACGCCGCGAGAGCGACAGACGCTATAGACCTTTTGAACAGACTTTTTGCCATATTCATAAGTAAATAAAATAAAGGAAACAGCCTTCATCATAGTCGCTTTCCGGTGAAAATACAAAAAATCAATTAATATAATCCGCGCTTTCAGTTATAATTCACCAGTCAATTAATATCTCAGTAAAATTATTAACAAATATATGCAAATAAAATCTGTAACTATAGCTGCCGCTCTGCTCCTTACTTCAATTCTACTCTCAGGATGCGGTGAGCCGGCCGGTCCTAAGCTACCTGGTAAATATGCCGAAGTAGCCAGATGTCTCACCCAGAAGGGCGTCATCATGTATGGCGCTTATTGGTGTCCGCACTGTCTCAGTCAGAAGAAGCTTATCGGTGACGATTTCCAGTTTATCAAGTATCAGGAATGCGACGATGCCGGCACGGACGGCAACCACAAGCTCTGTATTGAGAAAGGTGTAACCAGTTATCCGACCTGGATATTCCCGGGTCAGGGAAGTCTCGCAGGCGAGCAGCAGATGGGGGTACTGGCCAAACTTGCTAATTGTGAAGACAAATTACCACAGGAAGATAAAGATAAACTGAAGAAAGCTGAAGAAGAAGCCGCCAAGGCCGCTGCGGCCAAGCCTGCAGACGCCACCGCGACTCCTACAGCCACCACCACTGCGCCGGGCGCCACAACTCCGACAACAGAAGTAGCTCCACCAGCCACTAAATAATAACTTATGGAATTATTTACAGCATTCAGCCTGATTTTCGGTTTATTCCTCGGAGCTCATCACACGGCCACATTCCCTAAATCCGCAATCAACGAGAGCGTGCCTGTGCAAGAAATTTCTATTTCTCAGGACGAGTCTGCGCCGGAAGCATCTACATCAGAGCTCTCTACTCCGCAGGCCATCAAATTCGCAAAATGTCTTACAAGCAAAGGCACTGTCATGTACGGCGCATATTGGTGCTCTCATTGCCAGTCGCAGGAAGCACTTTTCGGTGAAGCATTTCAGTATATCAAGTATCAGGAATGCGATGCGAAAGGTAAAAATGGCAATCCGAAGCTCTGTGAGAAGGCAGGAGTGCTTGGTTACCCTACATGGAAAATCCCAGGCCACAAGGCAGTCGAAGGCACACAGACTTTCGAACAACTGGCCCAGACCTCGAATTGCCCTCTCAAATAATTCCAATCAATCAGCATGAAAAAATTTTTCAAATTCTCAGGCACATTCATAGTTATAGTCACTCTACTCACAGCGTGCCAAAATTCTCCATCACGCGGCGATACCATAAGCATTGATCCATACCAATCAGAGAAGGCCACTACCGAGTCACGCGTATCTGTGTCAGTGAGCGACCCGGCGGCATCAACAGCCATAACCACATCGCAACCATAAGTCGTCCCACTAGCACCATTCCACAACTTTAAGCTTTGCGCTTTGCACTTTTCGCTCCTCACATCAAATCACTCCATCCACCACTGACCACTCCCATTCCACTCATCCCCAGCCAAGCAATCCGAGACCACGCCCGCCGAGAATTGGGAGTGGATTTGATAGGCGTCTGCAGTGCTGAGAAAAACCTTCAAGCCGAGAAATATCTGGAAGAATTCCTGGCGGCAGGCTTACATGGCGAGATGAAATATCTGGAGAATCCGGCCATGCGCACCGACCCTCAGCAATTACTTCCGGGCGCTCAGTCCGTCATCGTAATCGCCATTAATTATTATCGCGAGAAGCCGGAGACTCCGCCGGATCACGGTCGCATCGCGCGCTATGCGTGGGGACGAGACTATCACAAAGTTCTACGTAAAATTCTCAAACAACTTCAGAAATTTCTGGAGAGTCGTTGGCCTGATCATCAGCACCGCATCTGCGTGGATTCAGCTCCGCTTCTCGAGAAAGCTTTTGCTGAGCAGGCGGGTATAGGATTTTACGGCAAAAACACTACGCTGATCTCACAGGAATTTGGTTCATACATTTTACTGGGAGAAATAATAACCACTCTCCCTATCACTCCAGACCCCAAGCGCACCGGCACATGCGGCTCTTGCGCCCGATGCATCACGGCATGCCCGACTCAAGCCCTGACAGCTCCGGGCCGCATGGATGCCCGTCGTTGTATAAGCTATCTGACGCTGGAATCCAGATCAGCTATTCCGGAAGAGTTCTCAGAATCCACAGTCAACCTCATAGCCGGCTGCGATATATGCCAGGAGGTCTGCCCTTACAACAAATCCTTCGCGAAGCCTCTCACTCATCCGGATCTAGCCACCACCGAAATCGCAGGAGACTCTATCGCTCTGACTGAAATTCTCAGCCTCCGCAGCGACGAAGATTATCTCGCCCGCTTCGCGGGCTCCCCTCTCATGCGCCCGAAGCGTAGAGGATTGATCAGAAACGCCCTAAACGCTGCGGGCAACGCTATCCACACAGACAGTGATAAATACGGCCCGATGCTAATCCCTCTCATAACTCAGATCGCTCACGAGGACAGCAATCCAAGTCTTAGAGTAATTGCCGCAGACTTGCTCTCCAGTATTAAAAACCCTTCAGCTTCATCACCCACTCGATGATTTGTCCGCGAGTGATAGCCACGTCAGGATAGAACATTCCTTTGTTATCCGCGGATATCACGCCCTTATCCCATAGTGCGCGAAGATAAGGCCCCTGCCAGGTCAGCTTGATATCTTTGAAGAAATTATCCGGGAATCCGGCGCCACAATTGTTTGTAGTACAGCCAGGATGTGGATCAATTCCAAGCCCTTTGGTGATAAGTGCCACAGCTTCTCCACGAGTAATATCTCTATTCGGGATGAAATGCACTCCGTAACCACTGACAATAGCCAGATCATAAGCAGCTCTCACGAAAGGCCCTTGCCACGTCTCGAGATCCACGAATGGAGATCCGCAATCGCGATCATAGCACCCGGCCTTCGCATCATGGCCGCCGGCCAGAAGTACTATCTTAGTCGCCTCGGCGCGGGTCAGATGTTTAGTCGGTTTATAAGTTTCGTCTCCATAACCCTTCACTATACAGGCATCGTAAGCAGCCTTGATAGAATCCTGATAAGGAGATTTGGCTATGTCTGTAGGATAATACACTCCCGGACATTTACTGGCCCTTGCCGCCTTCGCCGCATCCGCAGCCTTCGCGGCTTCCGCATCAGCAATTTTCTTGTCCTCAGCTGCTTTCTTCGCGGCAATCTCATCGGCGGCCTTCTGTGCGTCCGCAGCCTTCTTCTGTTCGGCATTCATCTTCTCATAAGCAATTTTTTCATCGGCAGCCTTCTTCGCGTCAGCTAATTTCTTGTCTGCGGCAGCCTGTTTGTCGTCCGCTGCTTTCTTGGCGGCGGCTTCTTTAGCGGCTTGTTCTTCCTCGGCTGCTTTCTGATCAGCAGCATCCTTGAGAGCCTGCTTCGCATCACTGGCCACCTGGTCAGCCGTAATCTGTGCATCGAGCAAAATGCTTTTCGCTGAATCCGCTGAAGTCTGTGCGTCGTCCGCGGCAGTTTGCGCCGCATCGGCATCAGCCTGGGCAGCGTCCTTGATGGAGCTTAGCGCAGCATCATCTGATATGGAATCAGCTTGGGAGGCGGCCTCATCCGCAGCAGCCTTCGCGGTATCGGCCTGAGACTGGGCATCGTCGGACAATCCCTGAGCTTTCTTTATCAGACTCGCCGCCTGATCAGCGGAAGAATCACTGCTGATATTATCAGCCACAGTCTGTATGAGATTAGCATCACTCTCGGCCTTCTTCGCGGCGGACACGGCTATGGATTTCTGCGACTTCGCCTCGCTGGCGGCTTGATTGGCGGCGTCTTTGGCAGCGTCGGCGGCGATAGCAGCTTTCTTGGTCTCGAGCTCGGCCGCAGCGGACTTTTTGTCCTCAGCTTCTTTTTGAGCAGCAGCTATAGCCACTTCCCCTTTCTTTTTGTCCTCAATTTTTGCCAGTCCTTCTTTAGCCGCTTGATCAGATGAAGCCTGGGCGGCCTTTGCCGCGGCTAAAACATTTGCTGCAACTGTTTTTGCAATACTTTTTTGAGATGATGCATGATTGTAATAATTTACAACTTCAGGAATTGACGGGTCGTTTTTGATTGTTATTTGATTAATTTGATCTAGGCTCATTTGAGCCGCCATAGAAGCGAGACCAGCTTCAATCGCGGCATTGCTCGCAACTTTCATCTGGTACAAAATTTCATTATCAGTCAATTTGTTGCTTGGTTTTGGTGCGATGGGAGTTAATTGTAAAGCCAAAGCATGAGCTTTCTCAATATAGAAAATATTATCAGGGCTGTTGGCCTTGAAGGAAACCTTAAAGACATCGGGTTTGCCATTTTCTATAATAGCTACGGCATCAGCCGCTTTTTTTGCTGCAGCCGTAGCGATTGTTAGGTTTTTTGCTATAGAATCTGTCGCTGAATCAATGCTTTCCGAAGCCATTTTCGCATCATTAATTGCTTTGTCATTTGCACCAGAAACATTGTATGAACAAGGCGTTCCGTCAACTTCTTTATTTAGAGGTATCATCAATAACATCCATTTGTCGGTAGAGGCGTAATTAAATTTTACAGTAGGAGTAAATGTAATCTTATTCTGTAAGTTTTTAGTGTCTACCACATGAGTATCATTTGAATGCTCTGGGATGATAGTCCCAGTTGATAAGGAATATTTATATGTACTTATTGAGAATGGATTTGTGTCAGGGGGTACGGTTGTTTTCACCACTATAGAGTCGAGGATCTTTGTACCGTTGTTGTTTATATTGTCAGATATTTTACAAGTAATCTCACTTTGGTTAGGAAGTTTAGGAATATTAAGATCTAATTTATTACAATATCCAGTTATCGTCTCCTCGCCAGCCATTCCATTATTTATTGTCGCCTCGACGTGAGTGGCTCCACTATCTTTCATATCTGGAAAATATTTTACCGTTGAAATATTGCCATTTATCGTATTAGATGCGACCCAGCCGTCAGTAATCAATTTATATTTAACAGAATTTTCTTGGTCATTTGATGCCTCGTGGAGAGTAAAATTCCAATCAACAACGGCATACCACTTTCCGTCGTTGCTAACTAAAACATTTTTAACAACTCCTTCACAAGAGACGGTTACGTCGCTCCATGCAGACCCCTTCAACCCACCCCCATTATTCACCAGCACCGCCCCACCCACAGCCCCCACCGCCATCACGCCCAGCAGCACATAGGCAATAATTTTATTTCTTTTGCTCAGGTTTTTCCTGAAGTTCAGAATTTTCTCAATCAGCGCATTAATTTTCATCATATATTTGGGTTTTGATATTTATTTTTTATTTGTTCTGGCTTTCATGAGAATTTCTACAAATTCCTCACGCGTAATAGCTTTATTCGGGAAGAACTGATTCTTCTTCAGCGTATGCACTGCATGTATATCCCAGAGAGGACGCAGCCACCTACCAGCCCATACCAGATCCATAGGCGCAACATCCAGGAACTTATCATCAGGATACCCCGCCCCGCAGCTGCCGTCCGTACACTCGCGGCTGAAAGGCTGTATCTTCAGACTTCTAGCTATGAGCGAAGCAGCTTCCGCTCTGGTGATGCTCCTATTCGGCGCAAATTCAGTAGGCGTTACCCCGACCACCATATCGGCATCAGCAGCAGTACCAAGCCAAGGTCTCTGCCAATCATCCAGGTCGGTAAATGGACTTCCGCAAGTTAGTGAATTTCCGCAGGCTTTCTTCGCAGCCTTGCCGGCAGCCAGTACAGCTACTTTTGTGGCTTCGGCGCGTGTGATTGCGGCGCCTGGTCTAAACGTTCCGTCCGTATAACCCTCCATAAAGCACAAATCGATTATTCCTTGAATCAATCCTTTCACAGGACTTTTGCCGATATCATTTGGATAAAATTTTCCCGGACATTTGCTCTCCACTTTCTCCGGCGCAGCTACCACCACGACAGGAGTAGACAGCACTGGACAAGTTTTCGTAGTGTCGGCGGCGGGCTCTGCAGGGCCATCAGATACAGTAAATCTATACATGGATATATCCGGACTATATGAGCAGTCTGTCCTCGCGTCGACCTCGAACACATAATCCCCCAGCGGTACTGGCATATCATAATCATCATATCCGTCCCAGCTTACAGAGTAATTTCCTTCCCGCAATTTCTCAGCAACTTTGATTTTCTTGATCAGCCCGGAAGAATTGTCTTCGCCTCTAGGATCAAAACTTCTGTCATAGATATTTACATTGACTATAGCCGCCTGCTTAAGCTGAAAATCAATCTTCATCACATCATAAGCCGGCTCCCCTTTCTGAAAATACAGAGTCTTAGCCACAGCCCCGCGACGAATGAGTATGTCCGGACTTGGCAATAATTCCGTGGTAATTTCACAGGCACTAGTAGAAGCACTCGCGTCATTTCCGGCTGCTCCTTCCGTCTCGTCTTCAGTCGCATCAACCCCATTATCCAGAGCCGGATTATTCACGCGCACACCAGGCTGACTCGGCCTAAGCATCGAGCCACCGCCATCAGTTCTAGTGGGTTTAGTATTAGTGATGAGTCCATTGCCTCCGTTGGTTCTCACTGGGGCCACGGGCGTAAGCGGATTTTTCGTCTGGCTCGCTCCACCGTCTGTCCGGACAGGAGTTTTGGTCGGAGTTAATGGGTTAGATAAGACAGGTGTAACCAACTTCAGATTTTTCACAACATTCGGTACGACCAGCACCGGAGCTTTTGCAGGCGGAAGCATTGTAGGAGTAGCCAATCCGACCGCAGTTTCTGCCGCCATCCCCATCACCGAAAGCATCAGCACAGACAGCCCAACCCAGCCTTTCAACCCACTAATTTTGACACCAAATTTCCTCATAACCCACATCATTAGAATTAATCTCCATATAATAGCACAAAAAAGCCCTTCAGACAAACGAAATTACCCTAATATGGCCAACTTAATGATATAGACTTCGTACCATGCGCTCAGGTAGCATGCGCCAGTTCATGATGCCCTCGACAAAGAGGCTTCAACCGGCGAGGATCGTGCTCGGCATAATACGTAAAAGGTTTCTCGTGATGAACGTGTTCAGAGCGATTCTGACAGGCGGAATCAGCACACTTACTGCCAAATTCTAATTTCAGAACTCTCCTGATTTTCACAGGAATATGACGAGATTGAGCGGGCAGATTAACACTCACGGATGCTCCACTCAAACCACCCACCACACCCACATCCTCACCGACACTATTTAGAGACATATCACCAAACTGTCCACTAGTCCTACCACTCCGATTTCTACCGTTTTTCACTTTGCACTTTGCATTTTTCGCTTGTCTAATTTGCGCTTCCAAAATCTCCATTTTCCGCTGAGCAATTTCAGCCTCCCTCCCTGCCAACACCTCCAAAATAATCGAATTAATATCAATTTCTTTATCAATTAATTCCTTCAATTTCATCTTCACTTCCGGAGACAGTGCTCTCAATATTTCGAAGTCGTAGTTTTTCGTACTACCAGAAATCGTGAATATTCCCCGCCCGGGCGGAGAAATATGGTCGAAATCTGGCTTCAGTAGGCCATCCGATTTTTGAGTCTCGCCAAACTCAGCACAAACAATACGATTTCCAGACAGATCCTCCAAATGTCCACTCGCATCAAAATCATTAATTCCATCGCTTTTCACTAAACACTTTTCATTTTGCGCTCTCTCTATCATTTCCTTCACCAGCACATCCACCGCACGTTTCGACAGAGTCCTGATTTTCTCGCAGATCTCAGCCTCATTTGCTGGGCTCGCCACGCTGACCAATCGGACCAATTTGCTCAAACCAATTTCTCCGTTCATCAGAGCAGCATGCAAAGTCGGCATTTCCGCAAATAGCTTCTCCAAGCGTAGGACGTCATCCACAAGCCTTCTGCCGACTCCGCCCAGAGCAGCCGCAAAATGATAAATTGAAAGAAATTTGCGCCGCTCATATAACCGCCGCTCATTCACCTCAGGCAGCAAGCCGATAAATTTGCGTCTAGCTTCCAGCGCTTCAGCTCCCCATTTCTTGCAAAGTGCGTATAACTCCGGGTCTGTCATGACAGCTTGAGTTTTGTTCATATATTTCTAGTTATTGAATGCTAGAAATATAGCACAAACAAGCCACATAGTCGTTATTTTCAGCTTGTACTCACCTGTCAAACTATGCCGGAACGATCTCGAGATATGGGCTGCGGCAAGCCGTTTATAGTTTGCTTAATATTACAGGGTGAGTTACACGCATGTCATAATCGCACTTTCCCGAGACAGAAAAATCAGTAGAATTAGTATAGATTATTATAATGACATTCATGATTAGGTATTATCTTCTTCCCAATTGGAACTCGCTCGATCAGTCCAGATAATTGACAAGCTTCTTGATCGTCTGGATACAACCAATTTACCTTCAGCGGAAGAGCAGCTAGAGGACATCTAGCATATATAATTGTTATGAAAATAATTGCAGTTAATAGAGGAAATAATCTCGTCGAATTTGAGATAAATTATTAGACGGAGCCTTCGATGAGCTTGGGTCATTTTCTCATCTGGTCGAGTACCGGCTGGATTTGCCTCAGATATCTCATTGCTACAGGGCTTTTCTGGCACATCGCGAGATATTCGAGGGTATTCGGCAGAAAGCTCAATTGAAAATGCATCGGATCATTGCCTAGATATGGCGGTAATCCAGGATTACCATGCAGCCCCCACAGAAAGCCAAATTTAGCGAAAGCCATCACCACTTCATCAGGGATATTGCCACGACCATATTCAGGACGATTTTGATCTTTGTTTATATCGATAGCCAGTCCCCATGCATGAAAGCTCGGTATAGTTTTGCTTTCCACACTTTTCAGTTTTCCATCAGCTTGACTCTCCTGAAATGACATATTCCGCGGCTGTCTACCTATAATCCCAGGAGGTTTATAACTCAGATTGTGATCCATAATTTCTTTCTCTACAGCCTTCAGAAGCGGTAGCAAAGCAATATGAATGCCATGCTCAATATTTGTCTCCAGGAAAGTGATAGGCTTTCCGGGTGGATATTCAGTTATCAGAAATGGTGCTCCGAAATTCTTCCATTCGCCAAACTTCGGGACGAGATTGGGAATAGTTACTGTCGGTTCTTGTGAATTATAGATAACCGCAACACTCTGCCTAACAGTATTAGTCACATGTCCTTTTTCTGTTCCTCGTTTGTAAGTAAATTCAGTCAATTCATCGACATCCACTCCGAGAGGAGGGAGAGGCTTGGCTTCCTTGTCTCCATCAGAAATTTTAGCCTTGGAGTCTGACCGGATTCCAGTCGCAGAGTCACCCAAGTCTGCTGACTGAGGCGCTTTATCCCATTTCGAGACGTCTGGGATTTGGGCCGCGAAAGCGTCTTTCGTCGGCTGCCCGAGCACCCCATCGACACTCACTCCACTCAGCTTCGTCTGGCACAATTTGATGAGCCCGGATCCGAAAGCTTCCACATATTCGAAGAAAGAAATTTTCGGTTTAAATTCATTCCTATATTTTGCATACACATCAGCCACGACAGACAGCACCAGCTTGGGGTCATATTCAGGAGATTCGTACTTTGCACACAGCTTGTCACCAAAACATCGCAAAGGCTCTCCGGTCGCTGTCTTCTCGACAGCTCTACTCAAATCATTTCGTATCTCTGCTTGTGGTAATTCAGGTGCCACGATTAATTATTAGAAGAATTCTAAGTATTATTTTCCGCCTCGCGTCTCTCATCCGCCTCTAGCTGCTTGCGTTGAATAGTTCGATACATTTCCATACCACAGATCTCCAGTAATTTTTGGTTTTTCTGATTATCTATTTCTTGCTGTTCTTTCATAGTAAATTAGATATTAGTCATCAAAACATTATACCCCAAAGACAAAGTCTGACAAAATCCAAAACCTTCAGAGATGAGCAAGGGCCTCTGGTTTAATCTCATATCCGACACAAGAGAAATGACAAAACGGCTCCATGAAGCCTGAAATGCATGATACAAGTGTGCGCACGCATCGTTTGACGTGGTGATTTCCGCATCTACCCGCCATCCTCTCTAGCAATACTTCCCCATCAACGCACTGATATCCACCTCATCAATATCCAAATTCACCGCAGCCACGTGAGCTCGCCCGGGATCTTGCTCTTCATAGGTGGGGCGCTCGGATTGATATAGAATTCCCACCGGATATTTGCCCACCTCCAGCGCCTTCTCCATAGCCATCTGGAAATTATGTCTGTCATATCCCTCCAGCTTGTCGAGATTATAAGTATTCTGGAGGAAATAAGCATAAGTATTTATCTTATTGAAAGTCACGCAGGGCTGGAAAATATCCACCAGCGCAAAGCCCTTGTGCTTGATCGCCTCTTCAAGTATTCGTGTCAAATGCACAGCGTCTCCGGCGCTTCCCCTAGCCACGAAGGTCGCCCCCAGACTCAGCGCCATTGCCATCGGATTTAGGCTCTCTTCTATGGCACCGAATGGCGATGATGGTGACTTATAACCCTTGCATGAAGTCGGCGTCATTTGGCCTTTCGTCAGGCCATACACCATATTGTCATGAATCAGATATGTCATGTCTATATTCCTGCGAAGCGCATGCACGAGATGCCCCACACCAATCCCATATCCACCGCCGTCCCCGGCATCCACCAGCACTGTCAGGTCACGATTCGCCATCTTCACCCCACTCGCGACGGGGACGGCTCTCCCGTGCAGACTATGAAGACCATACACATTGACCCAGTGCACTATTTTCCCGCTACATCCGATATCGCTGACATAAGCCACCTTATGCGGTTCTATCTGCAGATTCGTCAGGGCTTGCTTCACCGCCACTTGTATACCGAAATCACCACACCCCGGACACCAATCCGGCCTCGCCACAGTATGAAAATCTTTAAGTTCGACAGGCATAATCCAAATATTAAATCCAGCGTATAATAAAGGCTAAAAGGCGCTCTGTAAATCTTATTGGTCACCGCCCCCCCATTCGAGTTTGAAATTTCCAAGAGCTAAAACTCGGCTCCTATGCCAGCTGTCAGCCCATGAGTAAAGTGATAGGTTTTTTCTATCTCTTCTCCTTTTATGGTGTGTGGCACGGGGGTCAGCGTCACTTCTGGAGAATACCCGGTAAAAATATTAAAATGATGTGTAGGGAAATAGATTAATTTCAGATCCATTTTTGCAATTGGAGTTGGCTGATATTTGAGTTGTCCGGGGACACCTCCTTCCATATGAAAATATGGTACAAATCCCACGCCCCCACCAATTTCAGTTTCGATTTCCAGATGTTTGTTTATTTGAGTGTTTATACCCGCCATTCCACCGACAAAATACTGTGGTCTAGTAGACAATGATGTCGCGTGCGAGTGTTCGGCCAATAAATGTTTTTGCATAACCATGAAGTCCACAGGGGTGACTACTAAGTTTACTGTTCGTGAATGATCAAAAGAGGGCAAAATCGAATAAGCAGCCTCCATCCCATAGGCAGGATGTTTTCCTATCATAGCTTCAGTGCCAATGCTAAAAGCATGTTTAGTCTCAGCGCGATGATTGTGTGTATCTTCTGCATAAGCTGCGGATGAAAATCCTATTATTGAGGCGGCTGCCAAAGCTTGGATTATTCCGGGACGAAGATTAGGGAAGCTTGTATCGGGAGTAGGTGTTTCGGCTTGGTGAGGTGTAGTGCTTTCAGATGAATCCTGACCAACATCAATTAATATTCCATTCTTCTTCGCCATATATAATAACTTAATTAAATAATTCACTGTTAAAACGCCCATTCGGATAACATGGGAGCGGGAATTAGTCAATACTATAAAGAAGGCTTATGATCTCACCCCCTCACAATCATTTCCTTCACAATCCCCTTCATCTTCTCCGCTAGCCTCTCCAATTCTCCTCGCTGCGTATTCGCTACTTTTTCGAAATCAGGATTCAGCGTTTTGGCATTCCGGAAGGCTTGCAGAGCCCATCTCTTCGCGCCGGCTATCTGTCCTCCCATATCCGCTAGCACCTGCTCATTATGTACGCCGGAGATAACTGTAGTGCGGAATTCGTAGTCGATTCCACTATCCATAATCAAATTCACGCTTTCCTCCAGCACTCCATCTTTCACGGTGACGCCGACTAATTCTTTCTCATAATTAAGCGGCATTTTTAAGTCCATGGCGACATAATCCACCAGCCCTTCCATAAGTATCTTCCGCAGCACGCCGGGATTAAGTCCATTCGTATCGAGCTTTATCGCGTAGCCCAGTAGGCGAATTTCCCGCATCCTCTCTATCAGATCGACCTGCACGGTCGGCTCCCCCCCGCATATCACCACACCCTCCAGCATCCCCTTCCTCGCCTTCAGAAAATTCATCACAGTCTCGAAAGATATTGCCGAATGTTTCATCTCCTCCAGCCTCTCCGGCAGCACGAATTCCGGATTATGACAGAAAGCGCAACGCAAATTACAACCACCGGTGAATATGATACAGGCTAATTTGCCCGGAAAATCGATGGTTGTAAACTTAGTGATTGCGGTGATAAGCATCCTAGCAATTTAATTTAGCCACGATTTCCGATTGTTCGCTTGCTCTCCAGATTTCGGCAGATTCGTTGTTTATGGCGATGAGGGTCGGCACACTCTGAATATTGTATTTCTCAGCCATCTGCTGGAAGTCGGTATGTCTATTGTCTATCATTTCATAATTGATTTCCATCGAGTCCAGCCATGTCTTCACTGCAGGACATTTAGGGCAGGTCACGGTGGTGAATAATATCAGTTTGGCGCGTCCATCGCTCGCTTCGAGTAATGAAGTTTGGCCGTATTGCTTGTGGAAACGGGCATTGTCTTCGGCGGTGGTTTTGAAGTAAGTACGGGAATAGAATTCCGATTTCTTGCCGTGATTGTACTGGCTGACAGGGCGGTGATATCCCATCACTCGTGTCCAGATTTCGCATTTGGTTCTCTCTGTGGTGATTTCGTTTGGCATGTTTTTATTTTATTAAAGTTTGTAAAGTTTCTTCCATATGCATCTTCTTCAAAGCCTCTGAAGAAGTGTGTTTCTGACGAATTTCCATATCCCATTTCTCAGCTGTCAGACCGAGCTCTTCATCACAGCGCGGACAGAAATCGTGCTCTCCTCGCAGATAACCATGCTTAGGACAGATAGAGAAAGTCGGAGAGATGGTGATATATGGCAATCGGAATTTGCTGAGAGCGGCCTTCACGAGCTTACGACAAGCTTCCGCGCTCTCAAGTCTTTCTCCGAGATAGAGATGCAGAACTGTTCCACCTGTATATTTGGTCTGAAATCTATCCTGCATTTCGAGAGCCTGGAAGACGTCATCGGTGTATTCCACAGGAAGCTGAGTAGAGTTTGTGTAATATGGGAAATCTTCAGTACCGGCCTGCAGTATGCCAGGAAATCTCTTCTTATCTTCTTTTGCGAAGCGGTAAGTGGCTCCCTCAGCCGGGCTGGCTTCCAGATTGTAGAGATTGCCGGTCTGTTCCTGGAATTCTACGAGTTTCTTGCGCATGAATAGAAGTATTTCTTCAGCAAGATCTCCACCTCTCTCGGTAGTGATATTCTCAGCGTCATCATAGAAATTTCTGATCAATTCATTTACGCCATTGACACCGATAGTCGAAAAGTGATTGTTTAGATTGCCGAGATATCGCTTGGTATAAGGGTAAAGCCCTGCATCCATCCAGCGTTGTACTTCCTGTCTCTTGAGTTCCAGTGAAGTCTTCGCCATCTCCATCAGTTCGCCGACTCTAGCCATAAGTCCTATCTTGTCCTGTCTATGGACATACCCAAGTCTAGCTCCATTGACGGTCACAACCCCGATACTTCCGGTCATCTCAGCAGATCCGAAAAGTCCATTTCCGCGCTTCAGAAGCTGATTGAGATCGAGCTGCAGACGGCAGCACATAGAGCGAATGTGATTTGGTTTTAGGTCTGAGTTTAGGAAATTCTGGAAGTATGGAATGCCATACTTGGCTGTCATCTCGAATAATCTATCTGTATTCTTGCCATGCCAGTCGAAATCCTGGGTGATGTTGTAAGTCGGGATAGGGAAAGTGAAAACTCTACCTTTCGCGTCTCCTTTCAGCATTACTTCGATATACGCTTTGTTTAGCATCGCCATCTCGGCACCCAATTCTCCGAAAGTATATTCATAAGGCACTCCGCCGAGTAGTAAGCGTTTCTCACGCAAATCTTCAGGGCAATTCCAGTCAAGTGTGATATTTGTGAAAGGCGTCTGTGTTCCCCAGCGGGAAGGGACGTTCAGATTGAACACGAAGACCTGTATGCAGTCATAAGTGTATTTGTAAGTCTTGTCGAGAATATATTTTTCGAGAGCTTCTCCTTCGAGTCCCAGCTCCTTCATCTCGACGCGCAAAGCGTCGCTGAATTTGCGGACGAAGGGGGCGAGATAAGTGTCGAAAGAAGAGAATGCCTGCGCTCCAGCCCATTCATTCTGTACGGTTCCGAGGAAATTTACCATTTGCCCGACAGCGGCTTGCAGGTTTTTCGGGGCTGTAGCATCTACTTTATTGGCTACACCATTAAAACCTTCTTCAAGTAATTGTCTGAGAGACCAGCCAGCGCAGTACCCGGCGAACATATCAAGATCATGTATGTGGAAGTCCCCATCGCGATGTGATTGGCCGACTTTCTCGGGATATATATGAGATAACCAGTAATTGGCAGTTACCTTGCCTGAAGTATTCAAGATCATTCCGCCGAGAGAATAGCCTTGATTGGAATTGGCATTTACTCTCCAATCCGATCGTGAAAGATATTCCTCGAGTGCTTCTTTGACCTTGATAGTCATTTTTATGCTTGTTAAGGGTAATTGCGATTGCATACATTATCTAGAGTATCATTTATCAATGCAATACTAGATATGGTATTTTGATTTGACCCAAGTACTAAAAAATTTCCTGAAACAACAAAGTGTAATTTAATCCCTAGAGCTTCCCATTTCTCTTCGCCAGAATATTTTTCGTGCTCTTCAGAATCTCATCCGCCGTGAATTGTCGTCCAGACCATTTGAGAATTTTCTCGTCCATGTATATGCCGGTTTTCTCAGCAATCACGCTACACATCTGTCCTTCGTAATTCATTTCCACGCCGACTTTGTATTTTGATTTGGAGAGAATTTTGCGAATTTCTTCAGTATGAAATGGGATGAAATAAATTATTTGCAGTAGATTAGCCTTAATTCCGTCGCGCTTAAGCATCTGCATAGTCTCGAGTACGGCGTCTTTCGGCGATCCCCAAGTGACGAAAGTGATGTCCGCTTCCTCATCCGAGTAGGCGGGGCCGGCTACGTATGATCCTTCTGCGCCAGGTCCGACAAGTAGCGGAGCGGGTAAATCCTTCAGACAATATCCCAGCTTGCGCATGCGTTTCTCATGCATGGCTGTGCGATTTTCTTCGGTCTCAGTGAGGTCACCCGACTCATCATGTTCGTCAGTGGAGGATCGATGTCTGCCACCAAGCATTCCAGGAAGCACTCGCGGCGACACTCCATTTTCCTCGAATTTATAGCGCAGAAATCCGTCGTCGGCAGTATTGTATCCATTCGCCTTGAGACTGGCCACTTCCGCTTCATCACGAATCAATCGTCCTCTATCCACATGCAGCTCGCTAGTATCATAAAGCGGCACTGATTTTACGGATTCACCGAGATGCTTGTCACCAAGCACCAGAGCCGGCATTTGATACTTATCAGCAATATTGAAAGCCTCAAAAGTTTTATAAAATAATTCATAATAATCCCCCGGCGCGACCACCAGCCTCGGGAATTCTCCCTGCGAAGCATGCATGACGAAGCGCAAATCGCTCTGCTCAGTGCGGGTCGGCAGTCCTGTAGACGGCCCTCCCCTCATCGCTTCATAGCAGACCACAGGAGTCTCTATCATCCCAGCCATGCCGAGAGCCTCAGACATAAGGGCAAATCCGCCACCGGAAGTCGCGGTAAGCGCGCGCACTCCAGCCCAGGAGGCACCGATAGCCATATTCATGGCGGCCAATTCATCTTCAGTATGCTTGACTATGACATTGAAATCCTTGGCCGCATTAGACATGAAATGCAGTATCGAGGACGAAGGCGTCATCGGATATTCAGCCACAAATTTCACCCCGGCCTTGAGAGCCGCCATCCCCACAGCATCATTGCCGGTGATAAGCATACGGCGCGGGCCCCCCTCGACCACCCTCAGTCCGACTCCGAACCCTTCCACATCATAATTCGCCAGCACGTAGTCATATCCCGCCCGCGCCGCCGCCAGATTATTCTGCACTACGGCATCGCCTTTCCTGGCCAGAGATTCGCGCAAAATGTCCAGATAGATGTCGAGTCCATATCCGAGCAGAGCCAGGGTTGCACCTACTCCCACCGTGTTTCGCGTGATGTCGCCTTTGCCGACTTCCATTGCGATCTTCTTCAGCGGCACGTGATAAGAGTTCACGCCTGCAGGAAACACATAGCCCACCACAGCATCAGCGTCATATATCACTCCCCCGCCTTCTACTAATTCCTTCACATGCAAATCCAGAGTCTCCTTGTTCATGGCCAGCAGCAAGTCCAGAATTTCTCTATGCACGGCCACTTCGAAGTCAGCCACTCTTATCACATTGGAATTATGCCCGCCTCGGATGAGCGAAGGATATTCCGCATTCCCGAACACAGATAGTCCGCCACGCATGCAGCTTAGCCCGAAGAAATGCCCCGCGGACTGAATCCCAAACCCGGCCTCCCCTCCAATCATCCATGTCAAATCATTAATCTTCTTCGCCATATAGATATAGTCAAAATAATCCCCCAGAACTATATATCACAAACCCGCCCAACAAATCGAATGTTAGAGTAGATTTTCCCGGACACCAAGAGAACAAAAAATTAATTTATATTTTATCGAAACAACACACTAGCAATATGTCCGCGATATCTAGATGGCTTATCTGCGAGCAAAAACAGACCAAAAACCTAGGCCGGGCGGACAGAGAAATATTCATCACTTGACGGTTAATATAAAAAAGAGGAGTAAAAGATCAACCCATTTGAAAAAGAAAAACAACATGAATAAAGGAATGACTGTCGGAGTGAGGGCGATAATATGTTTGGAAGATGGACTGTTAATGGTTCAGCATCATGAAGCGGAACGCGGGAAGTTTTTCGTGTTTCCAGGTGGAGGAGTCGAAGATGGAGAGACTTTGTTTTCTGCTATCGAACGTGAAGTTATGGAAGAAACGAATATTAAGGTTAAAGCGGATAGAATAGTTTACATCAGAGAAGTGAAATATAATGGGCAGGTTGGTCTGGAATTTTATATATTTTGTCAGTGGATTTCAGGGAAGGTGATGCTCGGCAAGGATCCTGAATTATCCAATCAAAAACAGATTCTGGAGAATGCAAAAATAATCAGTTTTGATGAATTGTCCAAGTTAAATTGGTTCCCTGAGGAATTACACAATCGTCTGTTGATTGATTATAAGAGAGGCTTTCCCGGTCCTATATATTTAGGAGTAAGTGAAATATAATTAACCTTGAAAGGGCGATAGAGATAGGGAAGAACAACTTAATTCCTTTGTGATTAGAGGTCGGCTTATGTCGAATACCGAGGCACACCCAAACAGCCCACTGAGAAATTCAGCGGGACTGCGCATTGCGATTGACAGGATCGCGGGAGACGATTTTGCCCCATGCCGTAGGGGCAGGAGACGGGTCGAAAACTCCGAAATAATTCGGAAAGAGAAGGGGAATACAAACGCAAGGTCTACCCCCGCGCGCTGCCCGACCTGACGGCCGTGCAGCGCGCGGGGCTTTCCTCTGTTACCGTTACCGTTACCGGCGCACTTCCGCGCGACGGTACAGCGCGAGTCGCCTCGCGTAGTACGCGGCGAGGAGCAGCGCGAGGCCGATCAGCCCATAGCCGGAGGGGAGGTTGTCCCCGCCGGGAGTCGAGCAGCCGCAGCCTCCACCATCGCCACCTCCGCCGGTCTGTCCGGACAGAGTTGCCGAGGTGGTAGCCGAGCCACCAGCGCCGACGTTGCCGCCAGCACCAGTTGCACCGCCACCGGTAGCCATGCCAGCCGAGCCACCGGTCCCGGAGTTGCCCCCAGCACTAGTCGCACCGCCAGCGCCGCCGTTGCCAGCGTGACCGCCAGTCCCGGTGTTGCCACCGTTACCAGCAGCCCCGCCGTTCCCGGCTTGGCCACCACCACCGGCAGCTCCACCGGAGCCGCCAGCGCCGCCATCAGCCCCATCCTTCCAGGGGGGCGTGACGACGGACTTCGCCACCACGTCGATCTCGACGTGATAGCCCTCGGACAGACAACCGATGCCGTTGCCGACGTCGATAGCCGCCCATTTTGCATCGTAACTTCCGATGCCGAAGCACACGGTCGCGGCCGAGTCGTACACCGAGACGAGTGGGAAGCCGGTCGTGTCGAAAACGAAACCGGTGCCCTCGTCCCCGAGCACGATGCCCTGGCCGAAGCCGAACTGCTTGTTGTTACCGAGCGTCTCAGTCTCCGTCCAGACCACCCCCTGCGGGATGGTGAAGGACGAGCGATCCGGGAGCGCTGCAATCTGGAACGGGATCGAGACG
>CAIOIA010000025.1 GCA_903858295.1 uncultured Candidatus Peregrinibacteria bacterium
AGCCGAGATGAAATCATCGACCACCAGCTTCAGATATTCAGGCCCTTTCCGCGACAAAAGCAAATTCACTTCCTTCCCGGAAGTAAGCCAAATCCCGGCGGCCCTCGCCTTACCTATATACCACTCCTGCAATCGACCACCAGCACTCAGATCTAGCGCCCCATTCTTCAACTTCGAAGCATACACTTTCAACTTCTGCACCACCTTCTCATTGTCATTCAGCCAGGGAAACTGGCGCGCCATCGCGCGTCTCACCAGCGCCTCGCGCACGAAATAGTCTTGCGCCTGAGTCTTATCCTTGGCCGCGACATCGACCAGGCGCGCCTTCACGATACACATATCCCGGAAGTATACTTCCTCTTCTCGCATCACCCGCCCCTCTCGCGCGTCGAAGAAGATATTTCCTTTCTTGATCTGACAGAGCTGCGGAGCTATCTCCTCGAACCACTTCGGATCTACTGCAGTATTGTTGCGAGCAAACAGCTTGGTGGTCTCCACTATCTCCGCAGACACGCACCACGCAGGCGAGATATTGAAAAGAATTGACCCCGGATGAATATAGATATTCTCTACATTTCGGGATTTATAAGCCTGTTTACCGGCGGATTCACAGAGATTTTGTATGAAGCCGGAAGCTATGGATTTCAGAATTCCTTCGCTATTGTTCAGACTTACGGACAGATCGGTCTGGCCTTCCTGCGGTATGTATCGAGAGAATTCCTCACCGGCGAAGGTCTTCAAAGTATCCAGCAGTTGTCTGTATATCTGCTCAATTTCCTGAAACACTTTATGATTTATATAATTCATTTTGCAGAATCTCTCACGCTCGATATCAGTAAACATCGATTGTAATTTATTCCAGACGACCAGGAAAACCACCAGATCTGAAGCCAGTATTTTCTGATCCGACTGATCATATACTTTCTTCCGTACTATCTTCTTCCCTCGACGAACTTTCATGATGCGATACGAGCCACTCTGACCCATCGCAAGTCTCTGGAAAACTCTCTTGGCTCTATCTGCTTCATCCTCCTCATCTTTCGGCCGAACGAAAGGATCTTTGACCGAGAGCGACGAGGCGATCACAGCAATCTCCTGCACACAAATATATTTCTCCGCCGCGAGAAGCATGGCTGAGATACGGGGCTCTAGAGGCAGATGTGCCATTCTGAGACCCAGATCAGTTAAATTCATGGCAGCATCTATCGCACCCAGTTCCTGTAAATTAGTTATGGCATTCCTGAAAGCCCGAGGCTCGGGAGCATCTATGAAATTGAAATGCTGTACATCCTTGATGCCGATGAGAATCATATGCAGCACCACAGAAGACAGATCCGATCTCTGAATTTCCGGCTTGGTATACTTCTCCCTGGCCTCAAATTCCTCTTCAGAATAAAGCCTAATACAAATCCCCGCCTGCACGCGACCAGCTCGCCCAGCTCTCTGCACAGCGGATGCCTGCGAGATTTCCTTGATCTCGAGACTGCCTATACCGGTCTTAAAATTGAAGTCCGTCATTCGCGCGACACCCGGATCAAAGACATATTTGATACCTGGGACGGTGAGAGAAGTTTCTGCGATATTGGTAGCGATCACGACTTTCATCTGCCCCGGCCAATCTCTATAAATCAATTCCTGCTCATCCATAGTCAGACGCGAGTACAGAGGAAGGCACTTGATACGCTTCTGGCCAAGCATCTCTATCTCACGAATTGTACCAAATATTTCCGATTCACCAGGCATGAAGATGAGCACATCTCCCTGCTCTCGAAGACCAGCGATCTCTCCGATCATCGCAGCAATTTTCTTATAAATATCCTCCTTGGCCGTCACAGGATTATACTTGATTTCTACAGGGAAAAGCCTTCCTGACACATTGATCACAGGCACCTCGCATTCACCATTCAGTTCACGGAAAAAATCAGCAAATTTCCCGGCATCCACCGTCGCCGAAGTCACCAGAATTTTCAGTGCTTCAAGCCCTCGCGCAACCCTTCTCGTCTGTATATCTCTTATAAGCCCTAGCAGAAAATCAATATTCAAATTCCTCTCATGCGCCTCATCCACCAGGATAGCGGAATATCGGGACAACAAATCATCACCCTTCATCTCCTGCAGCAGGATCCCATCCGTACAGATTGTAATCTTAGTCCCGGCGACAGTCTCATCATCGAAACGAATTTTATACCCCACCTCCTGCCCCAGCACCACACCCATTTCCTGCGCTATCCAGCTGCCGATAGACACTGCGGCAAGGCGTCGCGGCTGAGTACAGGCAATCTTGAAATCGGCAATTTCCGGGTCAGTCTGATGGGTCTGAGCCAGAGCTTCCAGTATCATTTTGGGTATCTGCGTAGACTTACCGGACCCGGTCTCACCTACCACCACTACAACCTGATTTTCCACTATGGCTTTCACTATTTCAGCACGATGAGCGCTGATAGGCAGTACTTCCGGATAATTTAATCTCATTAATTTTTTGAATGATTCGGCTATATCGCTCAGATGATAGCATCTGTTGAATTTGGTTTCCACAGCTGTTTCATGCTATAATTAGAGGAAAATTTCTAAATCCACCCATGGACAATAAAGCAAACCCAAAACTCGCTTCCATCAGCCTTCCAGACCTGCAATTGCTGGAGAATTGCGCTCAAAAAGCAATACATGCCACTCAGAAAGAACTGGTAAAGAAGTCCAGCAAGGCCCAAAAGAAGCTATTAATACAACTGTAAATGCCTCCAGAGAAAGCTCCACAATCAGGACCGGAGACGAAGCCAGCACAGCCTGTAGCTGCTCCAGAAGCTGCGCCAGCGCCAGCAGAGAAACCAGCTGACGCTATAAAATCCCTGGGTAAAAAAATCACCGACACATTCAACACAAAAGACGGGCTAAAAGGTTTTGTCGATGAATTCAAAAAAATCATCGATAGCACTTTCGATCAATTTACCAAAGACTTCCAATCCAATTTCAGCAAATCCGATGGAAAAGCAGATATGTCCGAAATTCTAAGCCTATTCGGACTAGACAAACTCCTCGCCCCTTTCCTGACACCAGACAAGGCCACTCCAGACAAATCCGCCACCACTGGTACGACAGCATCCTCATCACCATCCACACAACCTCAAGCCCACAGAAACACCGCAGCGGCAGGGGCGGCGGCAGGTGCTCCATCCTCTGCAATACAAGCCACAACTTCAGCAGCACCGAGCACAACCCCAGGCTTCACTTTATCAGCTCCGACAGACATATCAGAAATCCCACCCGGAAACGGCATAATCCCTGAAAACCCGGGAACAATGACTGGAACGCAATTCATGGCAGAAGTGAGAAAACTCGGCAATACCACTAGTCCAGAAAATCAACGCAAAATAGAAGCCATGGTTATACAATGTGTAGACAAAGGTTTCGTCCCATCTTACAGCAGACTCAAGACACCCGTCTCTATGAGAGGACCAGACGGGACAATAATAACGTTTCTGACAAGTGCAAATTATTTTGCCATAGGCAACGATGAAGACTCAATACCTCCTCCAATATCACCCAAATTTGCACAGACAGTTCTTGGCCGAAGATATCACATGGCTTTACCGACAGGACCAATGACAGATACTATTTATGCCAAAGCAAACATCAAATTAAGAGGAATCGGTTTGGTTAACAATTCTGTTGATGAGAAACAGATGAGGGGAAGCGATTTCTTCGAGCGACATAACAGCCTCATCAATCATCAATTGAATCTGGCTCTTGATCCAAAGCATACAAAAGCAGAACCCAAACCAAATGAGAAACTAAGCCCAGCGACGATTGCCAAACTTAAAAGTGGACAATATACGATAGGCGGTCACAAAAAAGACAATATTATTGCCGCTGAAGTTGCAGGAAATCCGCAAGGCCCTATGGCATTTCGTGGATTATATATCGATGGCATAAATCCTATACAGACTAATTCTGCTCATGGCTGGAATTACTTCGACTATGCGTCAGGTGATAGATTTATTGGTGCAGATAATGTACAAATACGTTATCCGAAAGGCCATCCTCTTCATCCAAACGGATATACCGAAACGACAACTTACTTTGCCGCCTTAGCAAATCCACACCTTGGTAACATCTTGAACCGCGGCACAGGCAAAGGTAATGGCGAAGGGACTGGCTCTTTCAACGCCCGCCTGGCATATGTAGATCCGCGCAATCAAGCAGTCGCATAATTCAGACATCTTCAAATTTGCTCATTCCATGAAACTGCCCTAATATCAAAGCAAATATTTTTTATCGTGACCTCATGAGAAACACATACAAAGTCATCACCCTGGGACTTATATTCGCAGGGCTTGCAGCTATATCACCAGCAGCGTTCGCAGCCAGCAGTCCCGACACATACATGCCGAACTCAGCTCTGTTCTTCCAATTCAACGCATCCAAACCGCAGCCATTTCAGGGCAAATTACGGACATTGTTCGACAGTGCCTTCCCTGAGTCATCCAACAATCCACTTTCACAGAAATTATTCACCGCCAATCTGGAAGACACCACCATCGGCTTCAGTCAAAACATTCACCTGACTTCGGGCAAAGAATTATATTTGATGGGTTTTGCGCTGGACAGCTACACTTTTCAGAAAATCATAGAAGCAGAAAGCTCTCTGGATATGACTACCGAGAATCTGGGACTTGGAAGAATTCTATATACACTTGATGAGAATACTTTTTTCACATACAAGAACGGGAATGTCATCCTCTCGAACGACCGTGGGCTGATACATGATCAACTTTTCGCAAACAGCACAGACACCCTAAGTCAAAATGCAGACTGGCAGAATTTTCTAAGCCAGATAGACCCGAACAGCTTCTTCACAGGTTATCTGAATTTCGACAAACTCCCATCCTCCGCGGACGTACCGAAGATAAGCTCCTGGCTCACTTCTGAAGCTTTCGCTATCAGCCAAGGTACAGACAGCCTAAGCGGAAAACTCCTGATAAATTTCAAACCGGCATCGGGCTGGAATACTGATAAATACTTATTCACACCAGCCATATACAAGCAGGTGAATTCCTCAAATCTCATCTTCTATCAGGAATCTAATAATTTATCAGACAGATTTCAGGATATGCAGAATATGTTTAACAAATCCGGCGATGGCTTCAACGAGCTGCCTCAGATGATCTCAAGCCTGCTCGAGATGAATACCGGAATATCCGCAGAGACAGATCTCGCGCCACTTTTCCGACATCGTTATGCTTTTACAGTTCACAACGATACGGCAAATACAGATGCGACTATGCCTGCATTCTCATTGCTGGCAGAGGTGAAAGGACAGGAGACACAAGCACAGGCCATATTGGACAAGATTCAAGCTGTAGTTGAGACTATGCTCAAGAACGCCCTTGAATCATATACTCTTACAGACATCGCGTTCGGTAATTCTACATTGAAACAATTAACTATCACGAGTTCAGAACCGAAATTTGTGTTCACTCTGAGTTATGGAGTTACCCGGGACGGCATTCTCGTGTTTACTACATTCAAGAATCCTGAAAATCTTATTTCAGACAGCGGACTCGTAAGTGACAACGCATGGAAAAACACTTACACAGGGCAGCAATTGATGGATATCTCAATTCTGAATTTCAGCAACCTGCAGACATTTCTGGACAAAGCCATGGCCGGTAACGGCATCAGCCAGGATATCGATAAAATCCTTGCGCCACTTCATTATCTAGGCACATATACGACAGGAAAAGCCAACACAGTTATGGCCAACTTCACCATCAATCTAGATCTGACTAAATTAGATACATATCAAAGTGCTTTCACAGATTTATTCAATGCTTTCAATATTGATCCGAGTACTGTCACTGACAGATATCAAGACTCATATCCACTTTTCAGTGATGTACAGACAGAAGACTGGTACAAACCATACGTTGAAGGCGTGTATCGCACAGGAATCATGATGGGATATGGCGATGAATTCCGCCCTAATCAAGCCATCACTCGCGCTGAATTCGTAAAAACACTTATCATCGCGGCTGACTTCGAAGGACGATCTCTACGACAAACCGACACAGACAAACATTTCAGTGATGTAGATCCTTCAGCATGGTACTTCATCTATATCAATGAAGCGCTCAGCAACGGATTTATCTCCGGTTATGCAGACGGCACTTTCCACCCGAACTCCCCTATCACTCGCGCTGAAGCCATGCAAATGCTCGTAAAATCTGATGTAGACTGGTTCGGAGCATACTCAGGACAGGAGCTGGGCCGACCATTCCATGATGTCCAGAGCTCCGACTGGTTCTTCGCTCCGGTATATAAAGTCTTCGACGCAAGGCTGGTCAGCGGCAAGAGCTACGACACCTTCGCACCAGGCATGGCCTTGACTCGAGCAGAGACAGCCAAAATCCTCAGTCTGAAACTCGGACTATATTAGTACCTCCCATAAAACACAGCTTGGAATGAATGAAATATATATTTCTCTGGATCTAGAGACCACAGGTTTCGATGCTGAGACAGATCAGGTGATTGAGATAGCCGCGATTAAATTTCAAGGAAATAAAATCCTGGAAGAATTCGAGACCCTGATCAACCCCATGATCGAAATCCCGGCTATGGTCAGTCATATCACAGGCATTGATAGCGACACTGTACGAGACGCCCCGACATTCGAATCTATCGCCCCCGGTCTACGCGCCTTCCTCGGCAATCACCCGATAGTCGGCCACAACATAGACTTCGATCTGACCTTCCTGGAATCGAAAGGGATTCCGATACTGAACAAACAATATGACACTCTGCAACTGGCCGGAATCCTGTTACCGAATCTGCCTTCATACAGCCTCGACACTATCAGCCGCCAGCTAAAAATTGATCACAAAAACAAACACAGGGCCATGTCCGACGCCCATGTCTGCTTCGAGCTTTTCCAAATACTCACGGCCAAAATCCAGGAAATTCCGAAGAAAACTCTGAAAGAAATTCAGACCCAGATCGCGAAAGCACACTGGGATTTAGGCGAATTATTCATCAACATCAGCACTCCGCCAGTCGGCAAAAAAGTCGTACAAGTAGATGACAATGCAGACAAGCCTGCGCTTAAAATCAAACTCGACTCCTCAGAAGATTTGCTCAATCTCTTCGACCTGCCGAGCCCACTGAGTGAACTGGTAAACAATTTCGAAGCCCGTCCAAGCCAGAAAAAACTCCTCGATCATATATTGCAGGCATTTCAAAGAGATCATCATCTACTAGCGGAAGCCAGTACAGGTACGGGCAAAACACTTGCTTATCTACTGGCATCAGCACATCACAGCTCCAAGTCCCACGAGAAAATTATCATCTCCACCTACACCCACAATCTTCAGGATCAGATTATCTATAAAGATTTCCCGCTGGTACAGCGACTATTTCCGAATATCCGTATCAGTCTCCTGAAAGGCCGCAAGAAATATCTATCATTGCAACGCTTCGAACAGCTCAAGCAAAGGTCGACTCTAGAATCGCATGAACTCATCGCAATCATCAAAATCCTCATCTGGCTGGACACCACCACCACCGGCGACTTGGACGAATTACATCTGCAAAACAAGGAAAACATCATTATCGATGACATCTGCTCTCTTCCGGATCAGAAGCCCGGGTCTTCGGGATTCGAAGAATTTCTCGACCGCGCGCGCCGATCAGCAGAGACCGCTGATATAGTGGTAGTCAATCACGCGCTACTGATTCAGGACGCTCTGGCCGACAACAAAATTCTCCCTCAATCCGAATTTCTCATAGTCGATGAAGCCCATCATCTGGAGAAGACCACTACGGACGCATTGACCATCACGATCAGCTACAGTCGATTCCTGAAGCAATGGGAAAGCCTGCTTGGAAGCATAGAAGATGCTCGCCGAGACTCTCTGGCTTTCGACAATGAACTGACACAGTTAACAGAAAATTTCGCGACTCTGAAAATCAAATCACTTCATCAG
>CAIOIA010000026.1 GCA_903858295.1 uncultured Candidatus Peregrinibacteria bacterium
GACTATCAGCAGATGTCTGATTGGCGCGTGAGCAGTCTACTCGCTACTGGCAAGTCAGATAATTCCGTTATCATAGGCAATTATTTGGTGATCGCTGAGCATAAAGATGCATTGAATATTATCTTACAGTCTTCACAGAATCAGTCTCTCAGTCTGGCTAATCTTCCGGCTTACAATCAGCTCTATTCCGCGCTTCCTCAGCAGAATCTCGCATATATCTATTATGATTCCGCCCAGGTACTGGCATCACTATCCGAAAACCCGGACTTCCTGGATAGTCATCTGACTATGTTCCAGCAATTTCTTCCTTTCCTGAAAATATTTTCACGGGAAGCCATCGCGATATACACCAGCCAGGATTCCGCGGGGAAAATCACTCTCAATGCCCAGCAACTTTCTCTATTCAATACATCCATATTACCGACACCTGATTTCTTCAACATCAATTATTTCTATAGCGGCGCACTGGAGCAGCTGCTTCCATCACAGACAATCGCTTCTTTCGGAGGAGCGGATCTAGCTGATCAGAAAGACAAATTAGAGACGCTATTTGCCAATCAGTCTACAGTGCAGAGCTTGCTTTTCTCAGGTTCTCTGGAGAAATTCAGGCAGTATGTCTTCTCTCCGTCTTCGCAGAAAATCGATCTTGATAAGGATTTCTTCGGAATTTTGAAAGGGAATTATCTGTTTTCCGTACAGAGCCAAACACCGGGAAAATTCGATTTCAGTCTAGCTATCGAGGATCAGCGAGCGAAGAATGATATTCAGAAAATTCAGAAACTACTACTGGCTCTCGCTCAGAATCTTGCTGCTCAGACACCTTCCAAAACTGTCGATATTACTCTACCGGACGGGACAAAAGGCCGCGAAGTGATAGGCACGTCTCTCAGTCCACAAGCCATTACTGAGACAATCTCAGGAGCGTCAGTTCAGAGTATAGCTATCAGCGATTCCTGGAAAATATACTTCGTAGCGACTGATAATAATATTTTCGTCTCCACCAATACAAAATCAATTTCGGACATGCTGGCCAAGGCCGACAAACTATCCGCCGATAATTCATACACACCACTGATTTCCAATCTCGATCATCCTACGGAATATTATAAATTCGATATTGCATCTGCCGTAAAGGCACTAAATATGCCACAATTCGAGCCTTATCTCATCCCACTTCATCAATTGAAAATCGGTAGAAAATTCACACAGATCGGAGTATTGTCGTCTTATATCTTCGAGCAATAATGCCATATGCTTAGATATCTCGTCAGAGATCTAAAAAAAGTTCAAAAAAATTCGCCCCTGGATCTACGCAGTCCGCGGGCCGATCTTCCGAAAAGCAGCGCCCAGAATCCTAAGGCACTAAATCTGAATCAGCATTCCAGAGGCCTTCGCACAGGCCAGCAAGCAGCGAAAAATATTGAGACAATTATTAGTCCGACCCCGCGCCCACATTTCCACTATTTTCCCGAAAACAAAGCCAGAAATATCAGAACAAATCAGTTCTTCGCCGGCTTCAGATTCGCCGCAGTGGGGCTGATAGTCGTGACGCTTCTGAACTTATTAAACATTTTTCAAAACGGCCTCACACTGAAGTCTTCCCTGATCGGCAACGCTTCGGCCGGCTTCGCCGGCCTCGCGCAGGGCACAACCCAAGCCAAGAATCGTGATTTCGACCAAGCCGGAAACTCATTCACGCACGCGAAAGGAAATTTCGATCAGGCACTGGCTCAGATTTCTCTACTCAGCACAGCCAATACTCTGGGGAAGTCCGGCAGCATTTCTTCTGTCAGTCATCTGCTTGCCGCTGGAGAGGCTCTATCCAAATCTGGAAATCTCTTCACCAAATCAGCAGAAAATTTATTTAATTGGCCTACACTTTTCATACAGGCAAACAAAGACATTTTTCTCAAGAAATTAGCCGGCCATCTGCCCACCCAGGCCACAGGCACTACTGGCGGGACATCCCTGACTGGAGGGCTTCGTACAGATCTGGAGAATGTACGATCAGCCATTGCTCAACTGGAAATTGCCAGGACGGAATTGAATCAGGTGAACGCAGCGGATCTCCCTGCGAAATATCGCGAAGACCTTCCGTCGGTCACTGAGAAAATAAATAATCTAACTGGATTTCTAGAGAAGCTCAGCGATCATTTCCC
>CAIOIA010000027.1 GCA_903858295.1 uncultured Candidatus Peregrinibacteria bacterium
ATTTGTAATTATGGATTGAATCAGAAGCCATTCAGTAATAAACGAACCGGATGGAGGTAAAGCAGCTGCTGTGAGACACAGAAGCAATGCGGCTGCTGAAAATATTCTCATTTTCTTGGCCATTCCTCCCATCTTCTCTATATTTCTAGTGTGGAAGGTCTGAGCAGCGACACCAGCTGTGAGGAATAATCCGGACTTGAAGAATGAATGAACCACTGATTGGAAAAGAGCTGCAATTATAGCTACATTTACTAAACTCTCCATATTGGAGCTTCTAGCTACCATAGCGACTCCTATCATAGTAAATATCAACCCGAGGTTCTCTATACTGCTGAAGGCAAGAATTCTTTTGATATCTGTCTCAATGACAGAATAAAGTACTCCGAAAACTGCTGAGAAAAGTCCAATAATAACCACGATAAATCCTATCTGAACTGGCATAACCGGCAATACATACAGAAGTACTCTCAGAAATCCATACACAGCTATTTTCAGCATAACGCCGGACATAAGAGCCGAAATATGGCTAGGAGCCTGTGGATGTGCTTCCGGAAGCCAACCGTGGAAAGGGAAAAGTCCCGCCTTCGAGCCGAATCCGAAGAAGAATAATGCAAAAATACCAATCACATTCCAGAAAGGCAGCAATGCAGCACTCGCTCCCATCTGAGCAAAATCCATATCAAAATTACCTCCAGAGATAGCCAGAAATCCAGCTAATATAGCACCAGCTCCAAGATGCGTCATAATCATATAGAACAAAGCCGGTCTGATAGAGTCAGTCTTCATATCTGACATTACCAGAAGAAAACTGCTGAAAGACATAACCTCCCATGCGAAGAAGAAGAACATCGGCTTACTGGCAAGTACGACCAGCTGCATGCCGAGAATGAAGAGCGCCGTAAGGAACTGTATATAGCTGATATTATAATGACTTCTCTCATTCATCAGATATCTGAGTCCGTATATGGAAGTCATAAACCCGACAGCATTCACCAGGAAGAAGAAAATTGCAGTAAGGTGATCCATCAATAGATTCCCGGGGAACACCCAGTCGCTATTCAATATCACCAGCGAACTCATATTGGTGAAGAGGAAAGCCGCTCCGGCAACAGTTCCACAGCCTAAAGCTATGAGTACCACGGCCTGGGCGAATCTCTGCAAAATATCCTTCTTGCTCGCTAGAGCTATTATTCCTCCTAGGAGGGTGCCAGTAAGCGAAGCGAAAACACCTATTTTTACTAATAATTCTATATTCATGATTGAGAGTGATTTTTAAGAATATGAAGAAGAGCACTGAGCATCTCAGTCGGTGTAGGAGGATTTCCATGAATTTTGTAATGCACTGGAATCACTTTCTCTACAGCTCCTACTACTGCATATGAATCTTTCCACATCCCTCCATCACAAGCTCCATCTCCGACAGCTACCACGATGCATGGCTGAGGAGCGGCTTCATAAGTAGTTCTTACAGCAGTTTCCAGATTCCTGGTCACAGGTCCGGTCACGAATAGCATATCAGCATGACGAGGAGAAGCCACGAAAGAAAGACCAAATCGGTCTATATCATAGTACGCATTGTTCAAAGCAGTCAGTTCTATCTCTTCTCCATTGCAGGATCCTCCATCTACAGCCCTTATTCTAAGCGATTTTCCACCATAAAGGTGCCCTATAATATCTTTCAATTCTTTGCCTATCTTCTCTAACTTAATATCTCTATGTTGAAGATATTTGTGAGGATTCTCTGTCACAGAGCGCTTAAGGAAGAGCTTATTCAGTAGTTTCAAAACTGCCATATTGATTTTTCAAATTATTTACCAGCTGATTTTAGTCAATATTCCTTAAAATGCAATATAAATTAAATTACATTCGACTGACATAATATAGTCTAAAATGATATAATACTTAGATAAAATATTTTCAGCCTTGTATTTTGTACATTTCTGAGTAAAATCAGCGACCGTGGAAAAGCACAATAAGAATTATGATATGTCATCAAACGACAACAAAGGAGTGGCAGTAGACGACAGAGCGGCGCTTGATGCAGATATCGAAGCAATGCCAGCAAGTCATATTTCAGATCAGGCCCCTGCTTCAAATCCAATTGCGGAAAATTTTTCAGCCTGCAGTGATAGGGAGTTAGAGGATGTTATAGAGCCAATGCCGGATTTTGCGGGCGGAGACATATTGCATTTGCAAGAAGTAATACGGGACGACGGGACAGTTGCCCCACGAGTTCGAGGAAGTTTCTTAAGTACAGTTCGAGCCGTAAGAGAAAAGGCTGCTGGATTATATGATAAAGTCCAGGTTGATGGTTTTATAGCAAAAAGTATACCGCCATCGACTATGAGTCCAGAGAATCAGGCTGCTATCGCAGAGCTGATTCATAGACATCTGGAGAAATTTCCAAAAGAGCCGACAGAAGGATTTGACTCCGTCGATGACTATATGGAATACGATGAACACATGAACATAATTCTGTCCGAAGAAAGAGGCCTTTATAATCAGCATTCGATTGCTTTTCATCCTGAGGATCCGGAAATGCCTGGTAAGAAAATGTGTTCAGTACTTTTCTCATGCGCTGACGGACGTATCTGTCCTACCAACTTCATGGAGGAAGAAAATCTGATTTCTCGTTTTGCTACCAGATGGCTTCCGGCAGCCGGACTTATATTAGTTCCTGAAATACCAAAGGGAAATTCATCGAAAGGAATTGATAAATTATTCCAAAGCGATCCTTCTATGAAGGAAATGGTATTTAATCGTTTCGACAATTCTCTCGCAGCCAAGGTCACAAATTTTCTGAAGAAGAAGGAGAGTTCAGACGGTTTTAGCAGATTACATTTTGAATATCAGTCTCATTACCAGGAGGAGGGCTTCCCATGTCATGGATGTGGAGCTCATGGAAGTGATTTTGACAAGGCACAGGCAGAGACTATCAAAGATGCCATACTAGTAGATATGTGGTTGGCTGATCGTTATCCGGAGCAATACGCCGCTGGCTGGTTCAGAGTATATCGTACCACTCACGATACAGGCCCAGGAGGCAATATCATGTCAGCGAGCCATCTGGATAAGAAAAGAGTATCCACTAAGTATTATGAAGAGCATCGGGAGATGTTTGAAGAAGCAGAGCAGCGATTTTCTTCGCCAGTTATCAAGGATAACCCGGAAGGCGTGCTCAAGAAACATCAGGCCAATTACATGGGGATAGACGAAGAGAAGCACGGAGAGCAAGCTATCAGAATCGGCGATACGCACTTCGCTCATACTCTTCTGGGGCAAAGCGTATTGGAGATTTCCTGGACCAATAGTCCAGAAATTCTATATACACACATCACAATACTGCTGGGTATAATTGAGAGAAATTTCCGCCAGAATGGAGCGAATTCCAAGCCGGCTATCATTCACTTCGATTTATTGAAAGACCGTACTGACATAGTCGATGTATTCCTGAAAGTAATGCAGAAGATCGAATCCAATCCAGAATTGAATTCGAGATTATCAGACGGCACTCTGAAGATAGTCGCTACAGAGACAAATCCGCATGATTACCGCTCACAAAGAGTGAATCCGAAAGCTCCGGTGTCACTATAGTGTTCAGATAGTCGATGACATATATTTGTTTGTCCATATTTCCACCGAAAAGTCTCTATTTAGTTTGTTGACTTTTGGAAATTAATGATTAGAATCTTCGCGAAATTTGTAGTCGAGGATATTTATAGTCACGACAATTTACGGTGCATTATTTACTTTGCAAATATAACAAAAACTAATGGGAAGTCTGTCCGAACTCGAAGTACATCTAGCGCCGAAAACACTGTTTAAACTGTTTGGAATTGTGCCAATCACTGATTCTATCGTGATGATGTGGCTTGTCATGGCAGTGATGATTATCATTGCCCTGATAATCAGAATCCGTCTCAAGTATCTGCCTACAGGCTTTCAGAATTTCGTAGAGTGGAGTCTGGGCGGTCTATACGACTTCATGGAAAATGTCGGCGGCAAGGAAGCCAAGAAACATTTCGTGATATTCATTACATTCTTCCTGGCGATTCTTTTCTCGAACTGGATGGGACTAATACTGGGGCCTATATCTGAGAAGCTTGGATTCCTGCGCGCCCCCACTTCCGATCTGAACTCGACTATCGCGCTGGCCCTTATCGCCTTCGTATATTTCGAGGTTGCGGCCATCAAGGCGCATGGATTCTTCGGTTATCTCGGCCATTTCTTCAACTTCAAGGCGCTATTCCAGAAAGGTCCTATGGGCCTGATAGATTTTTTCGTCGGTCTGCTCCACATCATTTCCGAATTAGTACGTCCTGTGGCTCTCTCTCTTCGTCTCTTCGGTAATATATTCGGTGGCGAGATAGTACTGACAGTCGCCTTCCTGATGATGAAGCAGGTGCTGCCTGTGCCATTCATGATGCTCGAATTCATGACAGGACTTATACAGGCTTTCGTGTTTTCGACGCTTTTCCTTACTTTCACATCTCTGAACACCGCTCATGCAGAAGAAGAGCACCATTAATTTGTAGGTAATATTTAATAATCTTTAACAAGATATCACATGAATGCATATTTATTAGGAGTTCTGTTACCTCTCGGTCTGGCCATCCCAGCCATCGGTATCGGTATGATCGGTAGTAAGGCTGTAGAAGCCATCGGTCGTCAGCCTGAAGCTACTTCGAAGATCCAGCTCAATATGATCCTGGCCATCGCCTTCGCGGAAGGTCTCGGTGTGCTTACATTCGTACTTGCGCTTATCATCATCAACAAATAATTCATCCATGAATTTAGAATTTATACAAATTGCCATGGCGGAAGGCAATGCTGAGAAGGTGGCGTCTACCAGCCAGGAGGAAGGTAAATCTCACGAGTCAGGCGGGCTTGTCATCGACCCGATGATAGTTGGCTCCCAGATACTTGATTTGCTTATATTGCTTTTCATTCTTAAAGCAATTCTCTACAAACCTCTGATGAAGCTGCTGGCTGAACGCGAGCAGACTATCAAGCAGGGAGTAGAGGACGCTGAAAGCGCCAAGATACTTCTGAAAGAATCTGAAGCAAATCGCGAACACATGCTTAAGACAGCGCGCGCCGAAGGACAGACCATGCTGGAGAGCGCACGCAGAAGTGGAGAGCAGGTTCGTACAGAAATCCTCACCAAGGCCCAGGACGAAGCTCAGCACATCATAACTTCAGGTCAGCAATCAGTAGACGCGGAGAAGTCGAAAGCAATTCAGGAAGTGAAGGCTCATGCTGTCGAGATAGTACTGAAAGCGGCAGAGAAAATCCTGAAAGAGAAGCTGAACACCGCAGCAGACGAAAAACTTATCAAAGATTCTATAGAATCCTACGCTAAATAATAAATGAAGAAAGGAACACTACATCTCAAACTGGCCAAAGCTCTCTTTCGTCTGGCTCAGAGTCAACAAAAAGTCACTGAGTTCCAGGAAGAACTGACAGAATTGGCAGAACTGGTATCTGACAAATCAGTGTTTCAGGCATTAGAAAGCTTCGGATCCGCCGATCAGTCTAGAGTAGCACAGTCCATCAAAACAGTTTTTGATAAGCATCTTTCTGCTCCAGTTATCAATCTTCTGATTTTGCTTATCTGTAGCCACCAGTTGTCGCTACTCCCTTTCGTGCAGTCAGCCTATCAGAAATATCATTTCGAGAAAGCCGGTATTGCGGATTATCAGATTTGCACTGGACGGGAACTCTCAGATACTGAGAAGGCAGCTATGACAGCATCTATAAGTAAAACCAAAAAAGCACATCTGAGTTTCTCAGTGGATAGCAGTCTCATCGGCGGAGTTCAGATTTATGAGAATGGTCTGC
>CAIOIA010000028.1 GCA_903858295.1 uncultured Candidatus Peregrinibacteria bacterium
AAGTTTTATCTGCAATCACGCAATCGCAAGTACATGCAGAAAATTCAGACGGAAACTTACGAAGACCCGACCAAGGCTTTGGCCCTTTTACTAAGCTTGGACGAGCCTTAAAGCTCTACATTCACATGAAAATACATATCCATGGAACAGCGTAACGAACAATTGGGCGGTTTGAGAGGAAATCCTTCCCTTGTGGAGGTTGTAGAGGCTTATTACCGAAGTACGCCTGTTTCGACGGTGTTTGAGGTTTTGTGGGAGAAATTGAGAGCATTGCCTACGTACCGGACGTTTTTGGAAGTGGATGAAGCTGAGTTGTGGGCAATTTTCCTGCAAACTGGCATGAGCGCAAAGGTTTTTATTGAGGCCTTGTTGGCTGATTCTAAAGAGGTTTACTTGGGTGATCCTGATTCGTTCGAACCCGAGGAGGAGTATTACTGCCTGAATAACGAAAGTATGCTTTGGGAAAATTTCCGTGGTTTAGGATTCTTCATCAAGGATCGTGCGAGACTGAAAGAATTTTTGCAGGAAAAGATTGGCAGGAAGTTTGCAGTTTATCCCTATTATATGCAGGTTTATGGCGATCTGGTTTTTGATTTCAGGGAGAAAAAGCTGTTTAGGGGAGATGAGGAACTTTTGACGCTTGGCGCAAAGACTTTGCCGATTACCAAGTTGTTGTTGGAAAACAGAGGGCGAAAATTCACCTATGAGGAATTGGCTGAGGAGCTTGGAGAGATTTCGGCGTTCAATCATTGGCAGACTGCGCCGAATTATAAAGTAAAGATTGATAAGATTTTCGCGAGGTTGAATAGGGCTTGTGGCAGGCGTATTTTTCAGTTTTGGGATAAGGTGGTTTATCTGGAACCGTGATTTCATGTCCGAGCTATGTCCGACCTGTGTAGGTGATTTCATCGTTTCTAAAAAGCAGAATGCCATCAGCAATATTGATCGCATTTTTGCCCAATGGATACACATGAAAACACCAGAGCTACGGATGAACTGACCGACGTACAGAAAGAAAAACTGCGTGGTTTTTTTGAACCCAAGTATGGCAGAAAGCTCAGCGATGAGGAGCTTTGGGAAATTCATTTCAACCTGAAGCGCTTTTTTATTGCGATTAATAAAGTCTCTTAGCCCTTAATAACATTTATATGCACTTGGAAGATTATCAAACTGCTGACTGGTATTTATTCGTCTGGCTGATTGCCAATGGATTTGAAGTAAAACGAATCGATCGAACCAACGAGCGCAAATGCCAGTTTTGCTTTGAACGGAGCGTGGAACTGATTAGCGCAATTGATGAATTCTGGAAGAACGGAATTGTGAAGGTGCAGGACTTTGTTTTGGCCATCAAGAAGGCAAAAGTCCTGCTTCATGCTGATAGTTTTTAACGACACACTTTATGGGAATTAAGAGAGAGATTGGTAGTGATAGTCACAAGAGTGTGTGGGCTGTTGAGGAGTTTATGGCTTATTCACTGGCTATTTGTGTCGTTTAGAGCATTGTGTCCATAACGTAAAAGATATATATGCAAAAAGTTGTTATGTATTGCCGCAAGTCCTCGGAAGGGGACGAGAGGCAGGTTCAGTCCCTCGATGATCAGCAAAGAGAGCTTCAAGCTTTTGTCGACCGTTTCAACGGTTATGCCAGAAGTTCTGATGAGAAATTAAATGTTGTAGAAATTTTATCCGAAAGCTGTTCTGCCAAAAAAGTAGGACAGAGGGCGATTTTTAACCAGATGATCGTCAATGCCGAGAAAGGAAAGTATGACTATATCCTTGTCTGGTCGATTGATCGCATTTCCAGAAATGGTGGCGATATTGAGCAGATTATTCCACTTTTGGAGTCTGGAAAAATTAAACAGGTCCGCACTCCTTCGCAGGAATTTAGGAATATTCCTTTTGAGAAGTACATGCTCTCAGCAGGAGTTGCGAGCGCCAAACTTGAAAATGACCAGAAAGGCGTGAACGTTGTTCGGGGACTTAAAACAAAAATCCGTGATGGTAACTGGATTGGTTGTGCACGAGTTGGTTATCAGAATTTTGGCGACAAGAAAGGCAAAAGATGGGTCGATAAAGATCCCGAACGCTTTGATATTGTGAAACGTTGTTGGGAACTCTTTGCGACTGGTGCCTACTCCGTTCCTGAAATAAAAGCGAAAGCCGAAGAGTTGGGGCTTCGTTCAAAACCATCAGCCAAAAAGGCGGAAGGTTCGCGTGTGGGAATCAACACTTACTACGGCATGTTTCGCGAAGTTTTTTACACGGGCAAAATGCAGGTGGGAAAAGAGGCTGGTGTGAAGCTTTTGCCGGAACTCAAAGAAATGATTTTGCGCGGTGAAATGCAGGGAGAAATAAACGAAACATATGTAGTGGTGAAAGGAAATCACCCGCCCATGGTTTCGGATGATTTGTTTTATCGGGTTCAGCAGATTTTGAAAAGTCGAGGTTTGGACCACCATTGTGCGACTCCAAGAATCAAAGACTTTTTGTTTGCCGGTTTGATTTTATGTGGGACATGTCGCTTTGCCGTCGTTATGGAAGAGAAGTCCCGTTATAAGTGCTCGCATTGTAGAAAGTGGATGACTCACTCGAATACCAAATTGCCACCAACTCATTGCAAGAATTGCCAAGAACTTTTGACGCAGGAGGTGCTCGACAATCACCGTTATCACTGTTATGCCCATTGTTCAGGCAAAAAGAACGGTAATAAGATTTGCGTGCAGACTTATGATCACAAAAACAAACCAAAGTATTCCGTACAGGTGGCCGATTTAGAGGCTCAGGTAGACGAAACATTGGGCCGCTTGGAGATGGACGAGGAAACTTACGGCTATTGCATTGAAATGCTTAAAGATGAGCATTTCCAGAATAAAATACTGCAGAACAACTCTTTAGCCGCTTTGCAGAAGGACCAGAAGCTTATTAAGAACAAACTCGATAACCTGGTAGAAATGAGGCTCAATAAAGAGATCGATGGCGACCTGTTTGCCACTAAAAAGACCGAACTTGAGGCTTCGCAAAAAGAGGTGATGAAGCAGCTCGAAAAGTTCAACCAAAAGAACACCGACTGGGTCGAACACACAGAAGAATTCCTGAATGCGGCTTCCAGAGCCCGCTATGCTTTCAAACATGGAGATAAACAGACGAAACGTGAAATTCTCCGTTCTATCGGCTCGAACCTGTTTTTAGAGGGTGGTAAACTGCGCTTCGAATTCCGCAAACCATTCGACATCTTGCTCAAAGAACCGCCAAAACAAGCCTTAAACACCGCACAGCAAAATCAAAAATTCGAACCAGAAAAAACACCTGAATCAGCCGCAAAAGCTTTTTCTGGCGTTAAAATTTCTGAATGGCTCCCCCGATTGGGCTCGAACCAATGACCTACCGGTTAACAGCCGGTTGCTCTACCACTGAGCTACAGGGGAATATTTGATGTGGTTGCTTGTTGTCAAACGCTCTAAAGTGACTATAGAGCCGTCTAAACTTGTTTAGACCGCAAACAATATAACAAATAATTTCTTATTTACAATGGTTTTTTCTGGTGTCGGGATGGAGCCGTGATCTAAGCCAGTTTGAATTTGTAAATTCCACGGCAGACTATCTGATCTGGTCTTTCGTATAGAAGGGTCTTCTGGGAATCAGCCGGGAGTGAGAATTTGCTTATCAATTCAGGCGAAAGTAAATCTTCTTGTATGAAGCCCATACTGCGAATTGTGTCGAGTAATCTGTCCATCACCAGGAATCTAGGGCCGCTGAGGCCGGTGTTGCGATAGGTGAGTAAGGTGATGACTATCGGCGTGTCCTTGTCGATGATTTGCCCGATCGCGTCGAAGAAATTCGCGATGGTTTCCTCTATCTCGCCGAAAGCGCTGATGATTTGCTCTCTGCTCGGTGTCTGAGACATCGGTGGGCCGAGATATGTCTCGCTGACTATTGCGGCAGGTTTGTCAGGTAAATCACGCTTCGAGATCTGGCCGGCGTCTCGTACGAAGAGATGGGATTTCGGAGAAGTTGCTGATGTATGGGTTTTCTGGAAAAGCCAGTCGAGATTCTTCTCTGCTTTATTCAGAGTGTCTGGCACCAGGTCTGAGCCGATGACATTAAATCCCATCAATGCGCCCTCCATAAGTACTGTTCCGAGGCCGCAGAATGGGTCGTATATGGTTTTGCCGTTCGCTTCACCACCAGCTGTCTGTGTGAGCTGATTCTGGCCTGTGAGGTTGATCAGGATTTGCGCGAGTTTCGGCGGGAGCATGCCGATACGGGCGTCGCGCTCCGGTCTGTCGTAATCGCGGGCGCTGTAATTGTCTATGTCCTGGATTGCTACAGTGCGGCCTAGCAGCCAGCCTTCACGGCTCTCGATGGCGCAGAATTCGCCGCCTTTCTCCAAGATTTTCTCGCCTTTCAGATGGGCTATTTCTGCATTGTGAAAGTTATTATTTATGAAGCGGCTAGAGAGTCCCTCGGATTGTAATAACTTTTTAGTTTCTATTAATGAAGATTTTAAGATTTGTTCATGTCCGCCGCGTAGGGTGTGGACGTATAGTGCGTATTTGGCTTTACCCTGATGTCCCCGGAAGTGGGTGAGTACTAGCTGGCTGAGCTTCTGATGGATTTGTTTGGTGTTCTTGGGATGCTGCTCTGTGATCTGAATCAGCTTGATGGTGCCGCCCAATTGATTGAGAAATTTCTGTGGTTCTGTGATGTCGTCACATTCGACAATAAGAATCTCGGAGGAGAGTTCCAGGAAGTTGGCTTGTGGAAGCACTGCCTGCAGCTCGGCTAGAGATATCAATGGTTTGCGGCCGATGAGAAATGCGTATTTGGACATATTATTTAATAAAATCTGCACAATCTTCGCTTAATTCTTAACAAGAAGCAATGGAAAATATCTTTAACCATAAATATTGGAGTTGGGTAGGGGTGGTGGTGTTGCTATTGATTGTGGCTTCGATGAGCGGATATCTCGTCGGGAGATGGCAGCAGATCGGGCTTTATCAGGAGAAACTTGAGAAAATTTCTGACATAAATCCATGTACTTGAGCTGTGGTGATTTATAAATTATAGTGACCGGGAATATTTTATAATTACACGCTTATGGCAATGTCATTAAACCGTGTTCAGCTTATCGGGAATCTCACCCGTGATCCTGAACTGCGCCAAATCCCAGGTGGTCAGACTGTAGCGAATCTCTCTATCGCCACCAATCACAGCTGGACCGATCAGAGCGGGCAGAAGCAGGAAAAAGCTGAATATCACAATGTAATCGCATGGAAGAAATTGGCTGATATATGCGGTCAATATCTGCGAAAGGGAAGTAAGATATATATAGAAGGTAGACTTCAGACTAGAGATTGGGAAGGAGAAGATGGCGTGAAACGCTACAAGACTGAAGTGGTGGCTGATAATATGATTATGCTTGATCGTAAGGGAGGAGAGTCTTTCGGTGGAGCTGAGCCTTCATATAGCGGCGGTATCAAGAAATCTTCCTCATCTGACGCTGGAGTTCCAGTCGGTATGGCTGAAGGAGGGGATGTCACTATCGACGATCTGCCATTCTAATATTATCCTGAAGAATATAATAAAACCCCAATCCGTTAAATAAGATTGGGGTTTTAAAGTGTCGTAGTTCTCACTCCTATCCGTAATATTTTGTACGGAGGAAAAAGTGGAACCCGGGGCACCTGGACGAAACTACGGCAATTGTTGTCTCTATCCTTCTCTCTACTGTCCTTCGGTGTCTTCTTTTGTGACGAGGATCACCATCGTCTTTTTTTATTTTTGTTTAGTTTTGGTGTCTCACTCCCTCTCAGGAAGAGAACTTTTTGTTTGATTGTATTTTTGATTTTTTCCGTACACGTTTTCTTCTATCAGAAGACAGAAGGAACTATGCAGGTAATTTTTGTAGGTCTTTGCCGAAGACCTGAATCGAAAAGTAGAGAGAATTAGTTTCCTTTTGCTGACCTTGCGTGTGAGTCTTTCTATAGATGAGACTTTTATTTGGTTCAAGGAGCTATGGTGGAAACTAGTTGCCGCTACTTTTCTTTTTTCAGTCCGTGTGATGGGACTTGGCGCTGGTTGTCAATGTGCGAAGAGCTGCTATTCAAATCTAGAAATTATATCATCTTTGGGCTTTGTTTTCAAATCTGGTAATATACTTCCGATTGATACTTTTTTGTTTCTCTTTGTTTCTGAGTATCATATAAGTATACATCAGATAATTTATTTGTCAACAGTATGGAAAAAGGCTTGTTTGTCACTATCTCTGGGCCGTCTGGTGTGGGGAAAGGTACTGTTATTGCTATTTTGAGGGAGAGATTACCTCAAGCTGTCTTTCTCGTGTCATGCACTACTAGAGAGCCTCGACCTGGAGAAGTGGATGGAGAAGTATATAATTTTATTAGTGAAGAAGAATTTAAGCGCTGGATTGATGAAGGAAAATTCCTGGAATGGGCGCTCGTACATCATGGCGCTTACTATGGAACTCTGAAAGAACCTGTCTTGAAAGCCCTTGATGCAGGGAAAGTGATAATTCGTGAAGTGGATTTACAGGGAGATAGACTGATAAAACAGACTATTCCACGTGATCAGCTTGTGTCGATTTTCATCAAACCTGAAAATATAAGTCAGCTGATAGCTCGTATCAATCATCGTGGTGAAATGTCAGAAGAAGAGCTCGCTCGCAGGCTGGAAAGCGCTCGTGTAGAATTGGCTGCTGCCGGAGAATTTGATTATCGGGTGACCAATAGTGATGGCCAGAGTTTGAAATGCTTTATGGAAGTCAGCGATATCATACGAAGTCGAGCCTCAGCTAAAGGACTTGCGTTTTAATTCTGCGGTAATTACTGAGTAAGGCAGAAAATTCCTTGATTATTTCTCTTTGTATACTGACCAAATCGCCCAAAAGGCTGAGATCGTAGCTACGAAGAATAGTCCTTGTAATATAGTCTGATCTGTCTGCCAATGCAGATATCGTGCTAAATCATAGAATACATATATGCCGAAAGTCACCGCAAATCCCCAGCCCAGGGCTGCCTTCTTGGCCAAGGCTATGGATATTCCGATAAGCACTATGATTGCTTCCAATATAATGGAAATAAGCTGTAGAATCTCCATAAAGGTAAATTAATTTAAGGTCGACGCCAATATAGCACAATCTTCCAGATAGAAAAGTTTTGAATTATCTTCACTTTGGTGTAAGTTATCGCCGTTAGATTTTCTGATAAGTGTTTTGGGGATTGGCCAAGTGGTAAGGCATCGCCCTCTGGAGGCGACATCGGGGGTTCGAATCCCTCATCCCCAACCAAAATCTTGAAATTCGTTTTTTAGCTGCGTCAGGCGGCAATTTATTTTCTGAGCCGTACCACTCGTACTGTCTCAGAAAATAAATTGCCGCCTTCCTTGTAAAAAAGCGAATTTGAAGATTTTGGTGGCTGTGGGGAGGGGAGTGGAGTTAGCGGAAGTATATTGGTGTCGCTATGGCCTTCGGCCTGCGACACTGGTGGGCGGTTGTGGCGCGCGTGGCTTCGCCCGCGCGCTGGTGGTCGGCTGCGCCGCGGGAATATTAGTGTTGCTATGCCTTCGGCTGCAACACTGGGTGGAATTTGTGTATATTTGTGTCGCTATGGCCTTTCGGCCTGCGCCACCTGGTTGGAACTACGTGTATATTTAGTGTCGCTATGGCCTTTCGGCCTGCGACACTTGGGTGGTTTGTTTTTATTTCCGTGTGTCGTAACATAAAAAGTGCGTGGTGGCGAATTGCGTTTTTTGATTTGGCTTTCTGCTTCAAGAGTTGTTTAATTAGGCCAAACATAATCAAACAAAATGCTTATCAAGAAATCTACCGCTCATGCCCATCATGTGAATTCTTCTGTGGCTTTGGCCAGCCATAATGATGGTCAGAAGAAAACAGGTCGCATGCTTAGTGAAATTATACTCGGGGGCCAAGATGGGCTTGTGAATACACTTGGCGTAATACTCGGGATTGCGGCTGCTAGTAGCGATTTCCGTGTGGTGGTGGCTGGAGGACTGGCTGGAGCGATGGCTGAGGCGGTGTCGATGGGGGCTGTCGGATATACCAGTAAGGTGGCGGAAAAAGATTATTATTTGAGTGAACTGCAGAGAGAGGAGGATGAGATAGAAAATATTCCACATGAAGAAGTGCAGGAAATTCGAGATATATATGAGAAGAAAGGATTCCGTGGTGATTTGCTGGAAGAGGTTGTCAGAGTAGTTACTTCAGATAAGAAAGTCTGGCTTCATACCATGATGCAGGAGGAATTGAAACTGTCTCCTGTGGATGATGGTCAGCCTGTGAAATCGGCTTTGCTTATTGGTTTTTCTTCCTTCGTAGGAGCTTTGGTACCGCTAGTGCCTTTTGCTTTGTTCTATTTTCTCGATGGGCCAGCCTCACGACAGATGCCTTTGGCTGTGACTATAGCAATGTTGATTGCTGCGATTGTCTTGTTTGTCGTCGGGGCAGTGAAATCTAAACTAACTATTGGAGTCTGGTACAAGAGTGGATTTAGTATGTTGGTGATTGGAGTTATCTCGGCCATGGTCGGTTATGTAGTTGGATTGGCATTTCGCGCATAGCTGGAGTAAATTGTAAGATAGTCGAAACAAAATAATTGAAATATTGATGAAAAAGCTCAAAATATTCTCTAGGGAATCGATGATTATTGAGAAATTACCCGCCTATTTCCTGCTAATTTGTATTGCTTGGGTTGGATATAATCTGCTTATAGTCCTACAGCCTTTTTTGATGGTTTTGCTTTTCTCTGCGATAGTGGCGACAGTGACTTATCCGGTATACGAGAGATTGGAGAAATGGCTGCGTGGTAGGCAGAGACTGGCTTCTGTATTTACCTGTCTGCTGGTTATAGTGGCTATTGTTATTCCAGTCACTTTGTTCCTGTTGATTCTGATGGGGCAAACAGTGAATTTGTATAATTCGGCCAATCATTTTTTGCAAAATCTGGATGTGGCCGCTCTGATGAAATGGGAAAAGGGGAATTTTTTCTATGATCTGTCTGGTCCCTATAGTTCTCAGGTAGCTTCGTTTGTGCAGGAAAACATGGCTAGTTTTAAGAATGGTTTAGCTGATTCCGCTAAATTTGTAAGCTCTTTTGCGGCCAGGCAGGGAGCGCTAATTCTGGCGAATCTAGGACTAATGATTTTTAATTTGTTTCTGATGTGTTTCACTCTTTATTTCCTATATAAAGACGGTCGGGCACTTCTTCGCAGATTGATGATACTCAGCCCTATTCCTGTGAAATATGAAAAAGAATTGTTCAGAAAGTTTGAGGAAATCAGCCGGGCTACGCTTTTCGGTACTTTCCTCACTGCTGTAGCTCAGGGAATTGTGGGGTGGATAGGATTCTCCATAGCCGGAGTGCCTAGTGCTTTTTTCTGGGGGACTGCTGTCTCAGTGGCTTCTCTGATACCGACTGTAGGTACTGGTCTTATCTGGCTGCCGGTGGGTCTGGTGATGATAATTTCTGGGAATCTTTGGGGTATTTTCGTCCTTATCTGGGGCTTTACGCTTATCAGTACCATAGATAATGTGTTAAGAACATTTTTTGTCATGAATTCGGCCAATCTCAATCCTTTATTGACGTTTTTGTCTATTTTTGGGGGAATTCTGGCTTTCGGACTGGTCGGAGTGATATTCGGACCTCTGCTTTTGGTCTTGTTTATGACGCTTTTGCATGTTTATGAGCTGGAATATGGTGAACTGCTGGGTGCGCGTGGAAATTCAAATCAGAAATTAGTGAATTCATCCTTGAATAAGCCAAAAGTGACTGTTTCCAGACGAGGGAAATAGTTAGGCAGTTCTGTTGACAAAAGTCTGTAGTGTGGTATACTACTTGGATATAGTTAACAAAACAAATTTAGTGAATTTAAGAGATATATTCAAAAAAGGGCCTCGGATATGGTTCGACGGGCATGAGAAGCTCTACGATGTTGATAGTGGGAAAGCTGATGTGCATCCGCTTAGTAAGGTGTTTATGTTTATCCCTTTTGCTGTGGTCTTATCCTGTATGGCTATACTGCTTGCTACTTTCAGTGCTCCGCCGGCGATGCATCTGGTGAAAAGCGGACTGGCTAGCATTTATGGAAGCACTGAGTCATTGAAGCCTGTTGTCGAAGAACCTCTGTTTTCAGATGTACATCATAATTCGAAGTATTTTGATTCAGTGGCTTATCTGAAGAAAAGCGGAATTATTTCCGGTTATTCTGATAATAGTCTTAAGCCTGATGACCATATCTTGCGTGCTGAGTTGGTCAAAACTCTGGTTACTGCCAAAAGGCAGTTTCCATTGGTGTTCAATAATAATAATTGTTTTTCGGATGTGAAGACACAGTGGTTTGCTCCTGCTGTGTGTCTCGCCAAGTCCAAAGGCTGGATTGTTGGTTTTGATGATGGGACCTTTCGACCGGATCAGACTCTTACTAGGGAAGATGCCATGAATACTCTTGTAAAAGCTTTTAAGCTGGATTATTACCCCGGTGATGTGCTGGAGGATGAAGAGTCGCTATCACAGCCAGTGACTCGAGGTGAAGCTTTTCAGATGTTGTATAGAGTTTTGCAGCTGTGAGGCCGTACACGTGGGAGGCTCGTACTAGATTGATTTTAGTTTGGCGTCTATGGCTTCTGTGAATGTTTGAAGTGGTTGGGCGCCGACTATGACCTGGTCGTTTAGATAGAAGGTCGGTGTGCCGTTTATGCTGCGGGTTATGCCTTCCTGATAGTCTTTTTTCACATTGCCGTCGTATTTCCTGGAGCTGAGACAGTCGGCGAATTTGCCGGTATCTAGCTTCAGATCGGCGGCGAATTTCTTGAAGCTGTCCATGTGATTGTCTCTACCAGACCAGAGTAACTGGTTTTGGAAAAGAGCGTCGTGCATTTCCCAGAATTTGCCTTGTGCGAGTGCGCATTCGGCGGCCAGTGCTGCGTCATTGGCCTGAGGATGTATGCCAAGAGGGAATTGCTTGTAGACGAATTTCACCTTTCCGGTGTCTATGTATTTCTCTTTCAATGTGGCGAATGAAGTATCGACAAATTGTTTGCAAAGCGGGCATTGGAAATCACTGTATTCTGTCATGGTGATTGGAGCATTCTGATAGCCCATCACTCTTACTGACTCTGTGTCGGTGATAGAGGAGACGGCAGGGAATGGTAACTGTACTTTGTCTATACTGAAGCCAATAATTGCACCCAGTAAGAATATGCTGAGCAATTTGAAGAAATTATTTGAGTTTGGCATTTTTATTTTTGATTATATAGTGTGCGCCGATTCCGACTATGAGGATTGTAACAAATATTATTAATGGAAGCGAGTTGTTGTTTGGGGAGACTACTGTCTCGTCGAGTTGATATTGATTTAGGCGTAGATTCGGCACGTCTGAGCTATCGGAGTTGATGATTTGGCCGATGAATTTGCCTGTGGTGCCTGGAGTGAAAATGTTTTTCGCCAGAGGCGCTTTGACTGTTTGTTCGTCGAATATTATTTCGTAATTGGCTGCTGATGTCGTCTGTATGAGGAAATGATAGGTGTTCTCGAAAACAGGGGAGTTGGTGATTTTTCCTTCCAGTGAAATGTAACTAGGATTAGCGGCGGCTGGAGTCGGACCCTTCTGCCAACTCCATTCACTTTCTCCGTCTATGTATATCAGTGCATAGGATGAGCCCTTCTCGGCTTCCTGAT
>CAIOIA010000029.1 GCA_903858295.1 uncultured Candidatus Peregrinibacteria bacterium
CAGCATTGTCCATGCCATCGAAGTTGCCACGTCTGCCAGCGATTTTACGCAATCCTGCATCCATTTGAGCATGATAACGAAGAAAATCGGCATTCGGATCAAGGAAGCTCATTTCTCCTTTAGCAAAAGCCTGCATATCTTCAGTGGCTGATGTGCCTGTGCGAGTTACTTCGCGTTTATTAGATGTAAAGAGCACGCGTGCGCCAGTAGGCTCCATAATAGGCTCAGCTTCTTTATAAGCGGCCTTAAATGCGGCGATTTGCTCTTCGAATAATTTGCCTGCGAGGTTTGCTAAATCATGGATGTCTTTCGGCTCTATTCTGCGCATTTTTGCTAAGTTTTTAAAACCGTCACTGTCCGTATAATAAGGAACTCCACCTTCGGTAAAGAGTACGGCAAACAATTCATCGGGAGTCATTTCGCCTGAATCAAAGATTGGGAGGACTTTTTCACCACGGTCGAGACTTTCACGAACTTTGCGAAGATCAGCTTCGCTCACAGTGGCCTTATCGAAAAGAGCCGCATACTTAGATGCGTCTTCTATAGCACCAGCTTTCACGAGAGCGGCCACAAGTCCCCAGCGTCCGTGTGATTTCACAACATCGGTTCGTGCAGCTTCGAGATCGAGCTTGCCTTCGAGAAGTTTCACCGCTTCCGCAAAAGAAACTCTTTTGTCAGTTCCATGCTCTAGAGTTACATTAGTTGCATCTCTCGTATCGGTTCTCATCCTGGTCTGCTCCTCGATAATAAGAGCCTGAAGATCTTCAACCGTGAGATCGCCACTTATAAGCGATTTACGAACTTCTTCTTTAACGCCTTCGCAATGTTGTGATTGAGGTAATCTGGTTGCCATCGTGGTGAATTATTTATAACAAGGCGCAATTCTAACTATATACATTATTTTGTCAAGGCGGTTGTGTGCGCCAACTCGTGGTGACCTCGACAGAGTGGCTTCATACTGTGCGGATCGTGTTCAGCATAATACGCAAATGGTTTCTCATGATGAATTTGCTCCGCACATCCACGACATCATCCCCACCTACGTCGCCCACATTTTTCACTAAGCACTTCGCGTTTTGCGCTTCTACTATCTCCATTTTCTGCTGCATAATTTCGCTTTCACGCAGAGCCAGAGCTCCTAATATAATCGCATTAATATCGATTTCTTTTTCAATTAATTCATTCAGCTTCATCTTTACCTCCGGAGACAAAGCATTCAAAACTTCGAAGTCATGGTTCTGTCCGGCCAAGGTTTTAGCCTCATTTTCTCTTTCAAACAAGCCATCACATTCAGTGCTACCCTCACTTGCCACCTTCATTTCCTTCACCAACACATCCACTGCTCGTCTTGATAATGTCCTGATCTTTTCACTAATTTCTCCTTCATTTCTGACTTCCACTACACTTGCAATTCTAGACAATTTACTCAGTCCAATTTCGCCTTTCACTAGAGCGGCATGCAATCTAGGCATCTCTTCAAACCGTTTCTCCAAGCGCAAAACATCGTTTACTAATTGTTCGCTCACACCACCAAGTACCGCAGCAAAATGATAAATCGAACTGTAGCCCCGGCGTTCGTAAAGTCTTCGTGAGTTTACCTTAGGCAGTAATCCGATAAACTTGCGTCGAGCTTCTAGCGCTTCTGCTCCCCATTTTTTGCAAAGAGCGTAGAGCTCGGGGTCTGTCATGGTAGCTTGAGTTTTGTTCATATATTTCTAGTTATTGAATGCTAGAAATGTAGCATAAACAAGGCGAATTGTTGCTGTTTTCAGCTTGTACTCACCTGTCAAACTATAGTAGAATAGCCTCACGATATAGGCTGCCATAAGCCACTCGTGCCAACTGCAAACTTCTATAGAGACACCAATACGTGTCATAATAGCTTTCTTCTCCCGCAGAGTTTTACTTGATTGAAAAGTGCTTTGAATTTAAGATTGAGGCCTAAAATATTATCTATTCCACTATGATTACGGCCAAAGAAATTCGACAAAAATATATTGATTTCTTCGTGAAGAAACATGGACATGCCGCAATCCCTTCCAGCTCCGTGGTGCCCGAGAATGATCCGACGGTACTGTTCACTACAGCCGGGATGCAGCCGCTAGTCCCCTATCTCATGGGCGAGAAACACCCTGCAGGAAGCCGTCTGGTGGATTCTCAGAAATGCATTCGTACTGACGATATTGAAGAAGTGGGCGATGACAGTCATTGTACTTTTTTCGAAATGCTGGGGAATTGGTCTCTTGGCGATTATTTCAAGAAGGAATCTATAGCGTGGAGTTACGAATTACTTACAACTCCGATCGGTCAGGGAGGATTCGGGATAAAGCCTGAATTACTGCGAGTCTCCTGCTTCGAAGGAGATCAGAACGCACCTCGTGACGAAGAGGCGGCGGGCTACTGGAAGAACTGCGGATTTGCTGATGTGAAAGAGGCTTCCTCTGATGAAAGGAAATTGATTTATTTCTATGAGAAGAAGAAAAACTGGTGGGGGCCGGCCGGACAGACAGGCCCATGCGGACCGGACACTGAAATATTTTATGACCGTGAACCTGGTCTGAATCCACATGAACATGCCAGCGGATCGACTGAGGAAATGCGAAACAAATATCCTCTTAAGGACGGCTCCGGACGATGCCATCCGAACTGCGAATGCGGGCATTATCTGGAAATCTGGAATAATGTATTCATGCAGTACAACAAAAAAGCTGATGGTAGTTTCGAGCCATTGGCTCAGCAAAATGTCGACACCGGGATGGGGTTTGAGAGAATTGTGGCTGTACTCGAGGGCGTATCCACCCACTATGAAACTGAATTATTTACTTCCGTGAAAGCGCAAATATCAGCTTTGGCCGGAGGGCAAATCGCACAGAATGAAGAGAATATACGCTCAGTGAGAATTATTGCCGATCATGTACGCGCGGCGGCCTTTATACTGGGAGACAAGATGGGAGTTACGCCAAGCAACACTGATCAAGGATACATACTGCGTCGCCTCATACGCCGCGCGGTTCGTCATGGGCGTAAACTCGGAATCAATAGGCATTTCACGCATGAAATAGCGGAAACTTATATTGCGGATTATGGGGATGTGTACCCAGAGCTGACGCAGAATCGTGATAAAATCATCGATGAGTTGAAGAAAGAAGAAGAGAAATTCCAGACCACACTGGAGAATGGGCTGAGAGAAATGAAGAAAATATTCAGCGAAGCGAAAGCTGATTTCACTGCCGGAAAAAAACTCGATGATAAAGCTCTAGCTGAAAAAGCGTTTTTCCTTTATGAGAGTTATGGATTTCCTCAAGAGATGATAGTCGAAGAATTATTGAGAGAAGGGCTGTCTATAGATGTGCAGATTTTCTCTACCGAATTTGAAAACAAATTCAAAGCCCATCAGGATCTGTCCCGCGCCGGAGCAGAACAGAAATTTGCAGGCGGACTGGCTGATCACTCTGATGAAAGCCGTAAACTTCACACCGCTACTCACCTCCTGCATAAGGCTCTCAAAATGGTACTTGGTGATGAAGTCCACCAGAAAGGATCAAATATCACAGCTGAGAGACTACGATTTGATTTCAATTTTGGACAGAAGATGACGCCTGAGCAGATAAGCCGCGTCGAGGAAATAGTCAATGAACAGATACAGCGGAAACTCCCTATCAGCTGCCGAGTAATGACTGTGGCGGAAGCCAAATCCGAGGGGGCCGTGGGACTTTTCGAGGATAAATATGGAGATCAGATCAAAGTCTATACCATGGGCGATTTCTCCATGGAAATATGCGGCGGCCCCCATGCCGATAATACCGCGGATCTGGGTGCATTCCGTATTCAGAAAGAAGAGGCTTCATCGGCCGGAGTGAGAAGGATCAAGGCTGTGATCGGAGATGCGGCGAAGAAATAGAATGTGAAGTGTGGGCGCGAGTGGCTTATCCGTGCATATCACTAGCCCTGAATTCTGCCTTTCAGCAGCCATTCCAAGCCTTTAACTATTTTCACATTTAGAATCTGGCCGACGAGATCTGGATTAGAGGTGGCGGATTTAGAAGCGTCAAGCGCAATGCGCGAAGTGGAAAGCTTAGTGGAAGTGGCGATGGGCGCTGGAAATTGTACCAGCTTCATCTCGCGGCTGCGGCCTTCGAATTCTCCTGTGAGTGTATTGTGGCGTTCGACAAGTACTTCAAGAGTTCGGCCTTCATACAGCCTGTTTTTGGCTTTCGAGATTTTCTTCAACAGCGAGTTCAGTCTATGCCAACGCATGGCTTTCACTTCAGCTGGCACATCGTCCGGAAACGCTTTGGCGGCGACTGTGCCCACTCGCTCGCTGTAGCGCGAAATGAAAGCCTGATCCCACCGGATTTCTTCAAAAATCTCACATGTGTGATCGAATTGCTCATCTGTCTCGCCTGAGAATCCTACTATCAGGTCTGTGGTAATTACGCAGTCTGGAAGCCTGGCGCGCAGCTTCTGGATTATCTCTCTGTACTGTTCGACAGTGTATTTGCGATTCATGCGTGCGAGGATTTGATTATCGCCCGATTGCAGAGGTAGATGAACATATGGACATAGCGTCTTCAGAGTGGCATGCGCTTCTATCAGCTCGTCGCTGAAATCTCGCGGATGAGGGGAAGTGAAGCGAAGTCTATCTAGACCCATAGCCGACAATTCATCGATGGACTGGAGCAATCTGGTAAACGGCAGGGTGAAGCCATCTTTTGATGTAGTTCGCTCTTCCGACGACTTAAAATTGACAGAATCCAGTGCAGACAAGCCATAAGAATTAACAGTCTGTCCTACCAGAGTGATCTCTTTACAGCCTTTTGCTACGAGCTCGCGGCATTCGGCGAGGATGTCCGCTGCAGGACGGCTTTGCTCACGGCCACGAGAGTAAGGGACTATGCAATATGTGCAGTATTTATCACAACCGATTTGAATTGGCACGAAAGCCTGATATTTGCTCGCATACTCAGGAGTGACTCGCAGATAATCGTCGAGAGCGACTTCATCTATATCCCGCAAACTAAGACTTGGCTCAGCTTCTGCCAATATTTCTGGTAATTTATGTGTGTCGGTGATGCGAAATACGAAGTCGAGCGGCCCCAGCTGCTGCAGCAAATGATCTTTCCGGTCTGCGCTGGAATTACGACTTGAACTCTGACGAACCATACAGCCCGTGATGCCGATGAGCAGGCGCGGATTGGCTTTCTTGTAGGAAGCGATGTTCTTGATCATGCCATATACACGGTCTTCACCTTTCTGCTTGATGGAGCATGTGTTGAATATAAACAAATCCGTGTCCTCCAGGCTGCGTGCCTTCTGATAACCGGATTTTTCCAGGATAGCCGCGACTCTCTCCGAATCCGAAGAATTCATCTGACAGCCGAAAGTCTGGATGTGATAGTTGAGCCGTCCTGCGGCTTTGGGAGATATGGTGGATGAAGTTGGCATAGTGATCTAGTGATGTCAGAATTTGCCCATTAAATTGAATTTATCTACCATGGTATTGTATGTATAAATCAGATTTTCCGGAGTTCCTGAAGTGTGCTTCGCGAAGACATCACGGGCCTGGAACTGCTTGTCTCTTAGGCTGCGGTATAGGGCTTTCATGGATTTGAGATAGTCTGCAGAGGAGCTGATATAAATCGGCATCAGAGTGTCTCCGGCCATGCCGTATTCGCTGCTGACATCATCCGGATTGTCTTTTACCAATTGTGTCAGGCGTGTGAGCGCTTTCTCGAATTGATCCACAGTTTTCTTGAAATCTTCAGCGGAAATTTTCGCTAATTCGTCACCGTTTTCGGCCAGCTGATTGCGGATAAAATAGAAAACATCCTGTCCGGAGACGAGGACATCAGTCGCGTCATATGCGACCTGACGGCCATCATCCAGAAGAGTCTGCAATTCCTCCTGCCTCTTCACCAGATCTATCTTCTCATAGTCAGAATTAAGCTGATCCGCTACAGCGAGGAAATCCTTAAATGCGGCCACTAGAGCCTCGTGTTGTGCTCGGCCCGCAGCCATATCGTCATCCTTATAATTCTTCTGGTCATAGTAAGTGTAAGCATCTTCGACGAGCGGCTTTAGAGTGTTGTATTTCTGTGCATATTCCAGATATATCGCATCAAGCGGGATGGCTGGCTGTAGAGCGACGACGCGATCAGCCTCCGCAAAAGCCGTGCTGTAATCGTTTAGCTGATATAATCCGTATATATTTCTCTCCTTGCCTGTCGGACCGGTCTCCAGATCACTCCAGGAAGAATAACGATCGAAGCTGGATTGAACGTTTTCATTTACATTGTTTATCAGCTCGACATATGCGTTGAGCTTCTGATCTATGATAGCTGTGTCAGAATTGGCTGGAGTATCCTTCAAAGCCTCCTTGACCGTGTTGGCGAGATCCTGAGTCACGGCGGAGAAATTATCGAGATTGTCGAGGCTGAAGAATTTGGAAATGTAATCCTGATTTTGCTTGAAGTAATAATAACCGACGCCGAAGATTATCAGCACTATTATCAGGATATTTCTTTGTTTGTTTTCCATATTTGGGAAGTTATACTGGTGTCCATGACAGGAATCGAACCTGTATCTAGGCCTTAGGAGTGCCTTGTTCTATCCATTGAACTACAAGGACCTGAATCAATACAAAGCTGTTGCTTCTGCGTCAGCTGCGATATTTGCTTTCTCACCGTACTTCTCGTACGGCTCGGGCGCATTAACTCAGTAAGAACAGGCCCATTTTCTCGGTGCC